>JAIRMP010000224.1 GCA_031258615.1 Spirochaetaceae bacterium
CTGGCCTGCTTTAAAAAGGGGGCGGGATTTTGTAGAATATGACAATTTGTAAAAGGATAGAGGGTTTTTATGGGTGGACTGTACAGCAGGGAAAACGAGCGCGATTCGTGCGGAATAGGTTTTGTGGCGAATATCGGCGGGAAGGCGTCGCATGAGATACTGGAGCGGGCGCTGGAGGTGCTGGAGCGGATGACGCACAGGGGGGCTGAGAGCGCGGACAACAGGACAGGGGACGGCGCCGGCGTACTGATGCAGATACCGCATGAATTCTACAAAAAGACGGTGGCCGGACTGCGGGACAAAACATTTGACAAGCCCGCTTCGTACGGGACTGGCCTCCTGTTCCTGCCAAAGGACGGCGCGGCGGCGGACTCCGTTTTGAAGAAGATAGACGAGATTGCGGCGGAAATGGGACTTGCCGTGATCGCGCTACGCGACGTGGCCGTTGATTCGGGGGCGCTGGGGACAATTGCCGGGAGGTCGGAACCCTCGATAAAGCAGATTTTTCTTTCGTACCGCGATAAAGACAGCGGCTGGGCGGACGATTTGAACTTTACCCTGTACGTTTTCCGCAAAAAACTTGAAAAGTATGCCCGCGAAACACCGCAAACCTCAAATTTCTATATGCCCAGCCTCTCCACATCTACGATAGTGTACAAGGGTATGCTGATGCCGCGCCAACTCCGCGAGTTTTACCCGGAATTGACGGACAGCGCGATGAAGACGGCGGTCGCGCTCGTACATTCCCGCTTTTCTACAAACACGTTCCCCGCCTGGGCGCTGTCGCAACCCTTCCGCATGATAGCGCACAACGGCGAGATAAACACGGTAAAGGGGAACCGTTTTTGGGCCGCCGCCCGTGAAGGACTTTACGCGCATACCAGGTTTTCAGGCGCAATAGCCGGACGCCTGGCCGACATACTCCCTGTTATCGAGCCTGACACAAGCGACTCGGCCAGCTTTGACAATATGCTGGAACTCCTTGTGATGAGCGGGCGGAGCCTCCCCCACGCGCTGATGATGCTGATACCGGAGGCGTGGAACGATAAGAACCCTATCGGCGATGAGCTGAAACGCTTCTACGAGTACCAGGCATGCGTGATGGAGCCGTGGGACGGGCCGGCCTCCCTCGTGTTCTGTGACGGACGCTATGTGGGCGGCACGCTGGACAGAAACGGCCTCCGCCCTTCCCGCTACACCGTTACCAAGAGCGGGATGATTGTGATGGGGAGCGAAACCGGCGTTCAGGACTTTGCGCCTGAGGAGGTGGAGTACAAGGGGCGGCTTGAACCCGGCAAGCTGCTGCTCGTCGATCTGAAGGAGGGGCGCATCATCCCGAACGACGAGGCCAAGCACGAAGTCAGCACGGCGAAACCGTACTCCGCCTGGGTTGAGGAGAACCTGCTGACGCTGGAACAGGATGAGGACGGCGACGCGATGCCGGATGACACGCTCTACCACGATGACAGGCGAGTGCTGTTTCTGGAGCGGAGTTTTGGCTACACGCGGGAGGACTGCGAGAAGCTGCTCCTCACTATGGCGGCTGCCGGGCAGGAGCCCACCTCTTCAATGGGGACGGACACCCCGCTGGCCGTGTTCAGCGACAAGCCGCAGCGGGTTTTTTCGTACTTTAAGCAGATGTTTGCCCAGGTTACAAACCCGCCCATCGACTCGATACGGGAAGACCTTGTTATGACGCTGACGAGCTTTGCCGGCCCGCAGAGGAATCTGCTGGAAGAAACGGCGGAACACTGCCGCCGCGTCAAAGTGGTAAACCCTATACTGACGGCGGCTGATATGAAGCGCCTGCTTGAGATCGCGCCGGACAGGTTCAGCAGTACGATTCTGGACGCGGTGTTTCCGATTCCCGGCGGGAACGGCGCGGCGCGGCAGTCACTGGAACAGGCGCTTGACGCGCTTGTCGCAAAGGCGGTGAAGGCGGCGGAGGACGGGGCGGCGTTCATCGTGCTGTCGGACAGGGCGGCGGTGGAGCCCTCCGCCCGGCTCTGCGCGATACCCTCCCTGCTCGCGCTCGGCGCTGTTCACCACGGGCTTATCGGGGCGGGGCTGCGGATGAAGGTCTCGCTGATAGTGGAATCGGGCGAACCCAGAGAGATAATGCACTTCGCGCTGCTGTTCGGTTACGGCGCCGACCTCGTCTACCCTTACGGGGCGCTGGCGGCGCTTGCCGCGCTCTGCCGCGGCTTTGACGGCAGGCGGACGGGCGATTACCGGAACGCCTGCCACAACTACCTGAAAGGCTTGCGGAAGGCGATGCTCAAGGTGATGAGCAAGATGGGGACAAGCACGCTACGTTCATACCGGGGGGCGCAGATTTTCGAGGCGGTGGGGCTTGGCCGGGAAGTGATAGAGAAGTGTTTTCGAGGCACGGCTAGCAGGATAGGCGGGGCGGGCTTCGCGGAGCTTGAAGCGGAAGTTTTGGAACGCCGCGGGATGGCGGCGGAGGCGGACGAGCGCGCAGGCGACTGTCCCGCGCCGGAAGATTTTTTGCTGTACGGAGACGGCCAGTACCGCTGGCGGAGGGGCGGGGAACGGCACGCATGGAACCCCGAAACGATACACCTGCTGCAATGGGCGACACGCACGGCGGACTACGCCAAATTCAAACAGTTCAGCGCGGCGGCGAACAGCCTGAACCAGAGCCCGCACGTGATACGCGGCCTCCTTGACTTCGCCAAACCCGGTACTGTGAAAGGGGCGCCGGACGCCGCTATCCCTATAGACGAGGTTGAAAGCGCGGAGGAGATTATGAAGCGTTTCACGACGGGCGCGATGTCCTTCGGTTCTATCTCGAAAGAGGCGCACGAGACGATTGCCAAGGCGCTTAACTCTATACAGGGGCGTTCCAATTCCGGCGAGGGCGGCGAGGACCCGGCCCGTTTTGCCCGCAAGCCGGACGGCACATGGACGCGGAGCGCGATAAAGCAGGTTGCGTCCGGGCGCTTCGGCGTAACATCAGAGTACCTGGCAAACGCGGTCGAGCTTCAGATCAAGATGGCGCAGGGGGCAAAGCCCGGCGAGGGCGGCCAGCTTCCCGGTCACAAGGTTGACATCCAGATAGGGAGGACGCGCCATTCAACGCCGGGCGTTACGCTGATAAGCCCGCCGCCCCACCACGACATCTACTCGATAGAAGATTTGGCCGAGCTTATCTTCGATCTGAAGAACGCTAACCCGGAGGCCCGGATCAGCGTAAAGCTGGTGGCGGAAAACGGCGTGGGGACAGTTGCGGCGGGCGTAGCGAAGGCTCACGCGGACAACATCCTTATATCAGGCTACGACGGCGGCACCGGCGCGAGTCCTCAGTCCAGCATACGCCACGCGGGGCTTCCGTGGGAGCTTGGCATAGCGGAGACGCACCAGACGCTGCTTGCCAACGGGCTGCGGGGGCGCGTGCGCCTGCAAACTGACGGCCAGATAAAGACGGGGCGCGACATTGTCATCGCCGGTATGCTGGGTGCGGAGGAATTCGGCTTTGGAACCTCCACCCTGATAGTTTTGGGCTGCGTGATGATGAGGAAGTGCCACGAAAACACCTGTCCCATGGGCGTTGCCACGCAAGACCCCGTTTTGCGGCGCCGGTTTTCCGGGAAAAGCGAACATCTTATAACATTTTTTAAGTTCCTGGCGGAGGAAGTCCGTGAGATCATGGCGGAATTGGGTTTCCGCACGTTCAACGAGCTTGTCGGGCGTTCCGATATGCTGGTCCAGCGGCGGAGTCCCAAGCCGAAATCGGCGAATATCGACCTATCGCGCTTGCTCGCGATGTCCAGCGGCCCCGACTTTGTCGAGGGCGGGGAGGAACGTTACTGTATGCGGGACCAGGTTCACAACATCAAAAATGTGGTTGACAGGACGCTGATAGAAAGGTGCCGCCCGTCTCTCGACCATAAGATCCCGACCGCGCTCAGGATGGAGGTGAGGAACACGGACCGCGCTGTGGGCGCTATGCTGAGCTACGAGGTCTCCAAACGCTTCGGCGGGGCGGGGCTGCCCGAAAACTTTATCACGGTGGACTGGACGGGCTCGGCAGGCCAGAGTTTCGGGGCCTTCCTTGCGCCCGGCGTCACATTCCGGCTTGCCGGGGATGCCAACGACTACTTCGGCAAGGGGCTTTCCGGCGGACGTATCGCGGTGTTCCCGCCGCCCGGCTCCACGTTCCCAAGCGAGAAGAACATCATCATCGGGAACACCGCGCTGTACGGCGCTACGGGCGGCGCGGCCTTTGTCGCGGGGCTTGCCGGTGAACGTTTCTGTGTCCGCAACTCCGGCGCGCTTGCCGTAGTGGAGGGGGCCGGCGACCATTGCGCCGAGTACATGACGGGAGGCCGCCTCGTAGTTCTGGGCGGAGTCGGCAGAAACTTTGCCGCCGGCATGTCCGGCGGCATCGCCTACGTGCTTGACCGCTGCGGCAGCGGAAAAGACGGGGCGGATCATCCGGCGGATGGTCATCCGTTTGAGTACTTTCTTAACAGCAGCATGGTGGAACTTTCCCGTCTTGAAAACATTGAGGACGAGGCCTTTGTCCTTGACGCGATCGAAAAGCACATCTATTGGACGGGTTCCGCGTACGCAAAAACGATTCGGGACAACTGGGCCTGTGAGCGCCTCCGTTTCTACAAGGTCCTGCCTGTCGAGTACAAGCGCGCCCTGGAGGAACAAAAGCTCGCCGAGCTTGACCGCAAGTTGTACGACATCCGCAAACGCGAGGAAATCTCAGAAAAAAGTTAGGCAGGCTGGCCCGCGCCGAACATCCGCTCCGCGGTAGTGTCGTGAAAGCTGATTTCACTACGACAGGGGCGTTTGGTTATCAAAAACTTGAAAAATCTCCCCCTAAGAGGTATGCTGTTTGGGAGGACTAAACATGATACCAAAGATAATTCATTACTGCTGGCTTTCCGGTGACGCCATGCCGGAAACGTACGCGCGCTGCGTGGAAACATGGAAAGAAAAACTCAATGGTTATGAATTTGCGCTGTGGGACACAAAACGCTTTAACATTGACAGCGTCCTTTGGGTAAAGCAGGCGTTTGAGACCGGACTCTACGCCTGCGCCGCCGACTATATCAGGCTGTATGCCGTGTACACAACCGGCGGTATTTACCTTGACACGGACATGGAAGCGGTGAAGCCTTTTGATCAACTGCTGGACGCTGATATTATGCTTGCCCGTGAAAACCACCGGAACAGGAACATAGAAGCCGGCTGTTTCGGGGCGCGGCGGGGGCATCCTTTTATAAAGAAATGCATGGAATATTTTGAGAGGACTCCGTTGTTTGATCCTGAAAAGCTGCCGGAAATAATGAAACTTGACCGTTCTCTACGCCACGATTTTATAGACCCGGTAATAGCGCCCGATTTAATGCGGTCTGTGCTGGAAAAATATTTTTCATCCGAAAATTACAAAATATATCCAAACGATTATTTTACCGCAAAAAATATTATGACGGGCGAAGTAGAAAAAACAGACAACACGTTTACGATTCACCATTTTGGCGCGCAGTACCACACCGGCGAATGGCGGGCAATCCGCGAAAAGGAACATGAGATAAATAAAAGATTTGGACAGGACTCTCCTGTATCACGGTTTTTGATATACGCGCTTTACTTCAAAACCAGGGCGCGAAAGGAAGGCTTTTTCGGCGCGGTGCGGTACTATCTAAAAAAATACTTTAGGCGTGGATGAGCGTGCCGGTATAGCTTTCCCCGCGCAGGATGCGGCGGAGGTTCTCCAGATCGCTTCCCATCGCGCAGATAACGTTTATCCCGGCTTCCCCGGCGTTGCGGCTGGCAACCGGGTCGAACGGCACATTCTTTCCGGGCGTCCAGACATCGCCCGTTATGGCGCGAAAGTCTTCCCAGCTTATGCTGTCTATCGGTCTTGCTCCGGGGTCGGTTTTGGGATCGGCTGTGTATACTTTTTCAATGTTTGAAAGGTTTATCACCGTTTTTGCGCCAAAACGTTTTGCAAGCAGCACGGCGTCGTTATCGGACGAAAACCCGGGCTTCCACCCGGCTGCCAGCAGCACCCGTCCTGTAAAGCGGTTGTCTCCGGCTTCGGGGTTGGTAACTACGTCGTCCGCGCAGTGGGGGTCGAACAGCGCCTTTACAAGCTGAGCGTTAAGGCGCGTCGCCATTATACCTATCCAGTCCGCCTGCCCGTCGTCCGCAGCCGCGCCGAGCGCCCCGCTCACCTGCCGGTACGCCGCCTGCCATATACGCGCGGGCCCGCCGCCCCCAACAACAATGATAAAGCGTTCCTCCCTGTCTTCCGTCAACAGCGCCTTGATGAGTTCTATGAATCTTTGCAGGTAGAGGCAGTCTACCTTATCGGGCGCAACGATAGAACCGCCAAGGGAGATGACCCTGGTCACCGGATTCCCCTTATGCTTTTACAGAAATTTTTCGCGTAACGAAATCGCTCTTTAAGCAGCGCGCGCAGATTTTAAGCGTTACCGTTGTGCCGTCAATTTCGGTCTTAATCTTTTTTATATTCGGCTGCCAGGTTCTCCGTGTACGGTTCTTGGCGTGGCTCACTTTGTTCCCGGTAATGGTATGCTTTCCGCAAATATCGCAAGTGCGTGACATGATTAACATCCTTAAAATAAATATACGCGCCTGTTTCGGCGCTCTTGTCCAAACAATACAGACTTTCCCCGTCCCCGTCAAGCCTTAGGACGGACGCCGCACGGGGTCTCAACGCGGTAGTTTAGCCCAAATTTCTTACCGCAGGCGCCGTCCATGACTCCTTAAATTATTGGTATGGGGAAAACTGGCGCGCGGGCTTGCGGATGTGGGCCGGGTGGTGTGTAATGGTGTAATGGGTTTGACTTTGATAAAGGCGGCGCGGGAGAGAATGCCCGGGCCGGACAGGGAGCTTGCCGGCATCGTGCGCGGGATAATTGACGATGTGAGGGCGCGGGGCGAGGCGGCGCTGCTTGAGTACTCCGAGCGCTTCGATGGGGTAAGGCCGCGGTCTATCCGGGTTGACGCGGAGGAAGTGCGGGAGGCTTACCGGGTTGTGCCGGAGCGGACGGTGGAGGCGCTGCGGCTGGCGCACAGGCGGATAAGGGACTTTGCCATGCGGCAGCGGGACTGCCTGCGGGAACTCCACTACAGGGACAGCGAGGCCGCGCTGGAACTGGGTCTCCGCCTGCTGCCCGTTGAAAGCTGCGGCTGCTACGTGCCGGCGGGCCGCTACCCGCTGCCAAGCTCCGCGCTGATGAGCGTAACAACGGCAAAGGCCGCCGGTGTAAAGCGGGTAGCCGCCTCGTCCCCTCCGGTTCGCGGGGCGGGCGTACATCCCGCGGTTCTGGCGGCGATGGACATTGCCGGCGCGGACGAGATTTACTGCGCTGGGGGCGCCGGCGCGATAGCCGCCTTCGCCTACGGCGCAGCCGGCCTCCGGGATGGCGGGGGCGGGGGCGGCATCCCCAGGGTCGACATGATCGTGGGGCCCGGCAACCGCTTTGTTACCGAGGCGAAGCGCCAGGTTTCAGGCGACGCCGGGATAGACGGCCTTGCAGGTCCCAGCGAGGCGCTGATAATCGCGGACGGCACGGCGAACCCCCGCTTCATAGCGGCTGACCTGCTGGCCCAGGCCGAGCATGACCCGGACGCGCGGCCTGCTCTTGTCTGCACGGACAGGGCCGTGATCGACAAAACCCTTGACTGGTTGGGAAGGCAGCTTGCCGGTCTGCCTGAGTCACCGCCCGCTAAAAAAACGGCCTCCCTGTCGTGGGAGGCTAACGGCGCGGTGTACCTTGCCGCCTCCATTGATGACGCGGTCGAGCTTGCCAACTCGATCGCGCCTGAGCATATAGAGCTTCAGGTAGCCACCGAGGCTGAACGCGTTCTTGCGGAGCGGCTTCACGCTTACGGTTCGCTGTTTGCCGGGCGCTATGCCCCGGTTGCGTTTGGGGATTTTGTGTCCGGCACGAATCACATACTGCCCACTATGGGAAGCGCCCGTTTTTCAGGCGGCCTGTGGGTGGGGACATTTCTCCGGGCCGCCTTCCATCAGTTCATACCGAAAGAAGGCTTCCGGGCGCTTGCCGCCCCGTGCGCGCTGCTGGCGGAGACGGAGGGGCTCTACGCCCACCGCGACTCTGTCATGGTGAGGCTTGAGGAGTCCAGAGCGTGAACAACATGGACAGGCTGCACGCCGCTGTCATCGAGAGGGGGCCCGTGTGCGTCGGGCTCGATACCTCGGAAACCTGCATACCGGAGGCCGCGCGCGGGCGGTTTTCCTGCCCGGCGGAGGCGGCGCTTGCGTACAACAGGGCGCTGGTTGACGCGACGCTGGACGCGGCTGCCTGCTACAAGGCGCAGGCGGCGTACTACGAGGCGCTGGGGCTGGCCGGCATGAAGGCTTACTCCGGGACGCTGGCCTATATCAGGGAGCGGGGCGGCCTGGTGATAGCGGACGTGAAGCGGGGAGACATAGCCGAGACCGCGTCCCGCTATGCCGCCGCGCATTTTTCCGGCGATTTCGAGGCGGATTTTGTTACGCTGAACCCGTACATGGGGATGGACAGCCTGGCCCCCTGGCTTGACGCGGCGGAAAGGAGCGGCAAGGGCGCTTTTGTGCTGATGCGGACATCGAATCCGGGTATGCGCGACTTTGAGTACCAGGAACTGAAGTCAGGCGGGCGTCTTTACGACGCGGTTGGGCGGGCGCTTTCCGCGCTTGCGACCAGGTACTGCGGCGCTTCCGGGTACCTCTCCTTCGGGGCGGTTGTGGGCTGTACCGAAAGAGAGGAGGCCGCCGCCATCCGCGCCCGGTACGATAATCTGTTCTTTTTGATACCGGGCTACGGGGCGCAGGGCGGCGGCGCGGCGGACGCGGCGTTGCTGCTGAAGGCTGACGGGAGCGGCGGCGTGGTAAACGCTTCCCGTTCCGTGCTGACCGCCTGGAAAAAGACGAGACCCGGCTGCCGCGGCATGGAAGACGCCGCCGCGGCGGCGCGTGAAGAAGTACTGGCTATGCGCCGCGATTTGCGCAGCGAAATCGCCGCGAAGCGCGGCGGCGCAGGTAAATGAGCCTCCGCGCGGCAAGCGCGCAAACAGAGTTTGCCGCGGGGTATTAAACCAGACTTTGCGAATAACGTAACAACCTGATGTTATTCCTCAAAGAGGCCGCGCGTGCCGGTTTTCCATTCGTCCCTTGCGCGGAGAACGAGTTTTTCTACATCGCACCAGTTATCGGCGCGCGGCCCGCTTATGCCGCGGTTGGTCGAATTAGAAAAAACGATACACTTGCACCCGCTTGCGCGTAGCGATTCGATGTTTTGCGGAGCGTCGTCTATATAGACATGGGCGCCGACAGCGCCTTTGTCCTTCATAAAGCAAAGATCCCAGTAAGGTATATCGTAAGAATCGAGCCAGTCTACCGTTTGCGTGATTGTGGTTTTGTGGTAATACTTCAAAAACAGGCGATGTGTGATTATGCGAATTCGCAGCCCCTGCGCGGAAAGTTTTCGCAGAATGGCTGAAGCGTCTTTAATAGGCTTCATGTTACGAAAAAGATTGCGCTGGGTAATAGCAAAACGGTGCAGGCGTTCGTACCCGCCGAACGGCTCAATTCCCCATTCGTCAAAACCAAAACTGACATCTTTTGTAAGGCTTTCAATCGGCTTGTCCAGCCACTCGGCGGCAACCTCCCGCATTGCGCCGTAAAAATCACCAACAACACCGTCAAGATCAACGCCAAAAATAAATTCCGTATTGTCCATAAAAATCCCCACCGGGTTCAGCCGTTAAACGCGGCGGCAAAACCCTATAGAATTGCGTTAGCTTAAAAATTCTACCTGTAATCATTTTGTGAAGTCAATGTGCAAGCCGCAAAGCGGCTTGCAGGACTTTGTGTTGCGGGTCTTGTACTGGGCATAATAGGCCTTGTGACTTCGTTTATCGCCCTGTTATGCGCAATTTTTTGAAAATTCTGTAAGAATTTATAAAAAATATACACTTGACAAAATTCACTAGGAAATATAGCATAAAACCTATGAATAAGTTATTTTATGGAGACAATCTGACCATCATACGAAAAATGGCTGCCGAAAGTGTAGGTTTAATATATCTTGATCCGCCTTTTAACAGCAACAGGAGTTATAATCTATTGTACAAAAACACTACAGGATTGCCTATCCCTGAGCAAATAGAGGCTTTTTGTGATACATGGGAATATGATTATGAAAAATCACAAATGGCGTATCAAATCCCCGACATTATGCGGCAATATGGCATTGAAAATGATGTTGTTCAATTCTGGTATTATTTAACACTTGCTTTGAAAAATACCAATCAGAAATTATTGGCATATCTAGTCTATATGACAATACGGTTAATAGAAATGCACCGCATTTTAAAATATGGTGGATCGATTTATTTACATTGCGATCCAACGGCAAGTCATTATTTAAAGGTAATTATGGATAGCATTTTTGGACATAGCAATTTTAGAAATGAGATTGTTTGGCATTATACTGGCTGGAATAAAAAACTACATCAGAAATTTGAAAGTCGGCATGATATTATTTTATTTTACGCAAAAGGTGATAACGCTGATAATTTTATGGGTTTTTCTATTCCATGGAAGAACGAAGATGAATATATACGAAAAAGGAAACAAAAGGTTTTAGTCGATGAGGATGGGGAAAAATATGTAATGTCCGATGCGGGTGGTGGAAAACGCATAAAACGTTATCTTAAAGACGCAATGGAATATGGCTCTCCGGTAGATGATGTTTGGAATATTGACAAAATAAACAATAGCTCTAAAGAAAAACTTGGTTACCCAACACAAAAACCGCTTATGCTGTTAGAGAGAATTCTTAAATCTTCCTCAAAAGAGGGGGACATTGTATTCGATCCTTTTTGCGGATGCGGTACTACAGTTGAAGCGGCAATACGAAACAACCGGCAATGGATAGGTTGTGATATTGCTATTCATTCAATAAAATTAATACAGGAAACAAGGATCAAAAAATATAGTCTTACAGAGGGAAAAGACTATAGCATTGAAGGTGTTCCCCAGTCGGTTGAACAGGCAAAATATTTATTTGAACAAGATCCTTTTCAGTTCCAGCATTGGGCAATTGAAAAGACAGGAGGATTTTGTTCAAGTAAAAAAACAGGCGATCGAGGTATTGATGGAAAAATATATTTTGAAATAGAAAGAAAATTATGCGGTATGGTTTTATCTGTAAAAGGTGGTAATATAAAACCCGGAGACATTAGAGATTTAAGAGGTGTTTTGGAACGTGAAGATAGTACTGAAATGGCAGGTTTCATTTGCTTGAAAAAACCTACAAAGGCAATGTTACAGGAAGCCGATGTAGCCGGATTCTATGAATACCAAGGTATAAAATATCCTCGTATTCAAATATTAACAATTCAAGATATATTCGATGGTAAAAAATGGTATTGCCCTTCTGTTGTTAAACAGGTGAGAAAAGATATGGGGCAAGCATATTTAGCAATTTAAATAACTGAAAAGCAAAAAACTGCGCATAACAGGTCTGTATATGCTTCGGGCGCAGTAGCGCCCTCGGGCTACGAAAAACCGCAGTCGGGCTAACGCCCTTTGTGCGGTTTTTCTCCGCTACATTATTGCGGTTGCTGGAAACCTACGGTTTCCCTTATCGCAACCGCAAAAACGTCATAGACAGCCGGAACGTTATACGAAATGCCCCCCAACTATTTTGAAAATATAATGAAAAAATTGTGGAATAAAAATATAAGAAATAACGTATGGAATTTTTTAGAAAAAGTGTGGGGGAAAGCAAAGTTTTTTTGCCCCCAAAATTATTGTAGCAGGCGGCGTCCATGCCGCCTGAAAGTTTCCCCCTCGACCCAAGAAAAACAACCCCAAAGCCTCCATTGTTAAAAGATCCATGTAAAAGGGCGGAGAGCGGACTACGCCCGCCCACCGCCACCCTGGCCGGCCGGCTTGACAGTTTTTTTCATATTAGTTACAATAAACAAACAATGAAAGGTACTACAAACATAACAATAGATTTCCCGCCACAGGCCACAGGCCACAGGCCACAGGCCACAGGCCACAGGCCACAGGCCACAGGCCACAGGCCACAGGCCACAGGCCACAGGCCACAGGCCACAGGCCACAGGCCACAGGCCACAGAAAATTATGGGGCAGAATTCGGCTTTGTCAAGTATGTAGCGCCTAACCTTTCTCTTTTTATATCCCTTTTCCCCTTAAAATATTACACAGCCGCAGACAATTTTTTCCCGCACACTATA
>JAIRMP010000245.1 GCA_031258615.1 Spirochaetaceae bacterium
ATCTTATGAATGGTTAGTATCTCCCGAAAACTCTCCCCCACGGAAAAATCAGGATCAAAACTGGTCTGGGGGTCTTGTGTAATCAACTGCACCTTTTTTGCGAAATCCCGTCTGCTGTAGTACCCAGGCATGGATTTCCCGTTGATCAGCAGAGTTCCCGAATCATAACGGATCAAACCCAAAATCACCCTGGCAATCGTTGTTTTCCCGCTGCCACTTTCTCCGGCTATACCCAAGGTTTCGCCGTCCGGGAGGGAAAAACTGATCCTGGAGAGAATTTGCTTTTTGCCGGAACGGAAGATTCCGTTTTTCATGTTCACCGTGATATTTCTCAATTCCAGCATCAATCAGCCTCCGCTTGCCTTTTTTCCATGAAGAAACGGGTCATTTCCCGCTCGGCCTCCAAAAGGCGGGACAAGGTTGTGTCCGCTGCCGTATCAAACAACGCCTGAGTTTCTCCCTGGGCGATAATTTTTCCTTCCCCCATCACATAGCAGTAGTCGGAGAGTTTATAGGCCATCTCCAGATCGTGGGTGATCAACAAAATGGTCATGCCGGTTTCCTTGCGCAGCGCCAGGATCATGGCGGTAATTTGGCTGCGTAAAACAAAATCCATCCCCTTGCCCGGCTCGTCCATGATAAGCAGCGCCGGTGAACAACTCATACCCATCGCGGTCAGAAGCCGCTGTTTCATCCCGCCGCTGAGGTGGTGGGGAAATTGCTTTAATACGGGCGATGGTGAACCAGGGCAATGTAAAGAACGCTCGCCGGAAATAAAATGGACTTCACGAACTTTCTCGCGGATTCTGTTGATATACACCACATATTCCCGCAGAAGTATTGTGAGAGCAAGGGGTACGATAGGCGAAAATGGAACTCTGTCGTCAACAAAACGCCGCTTGCCTACCGGACTAACCGTATGATAGGCGGCGTCGCGCCGGGTAAGCGGATTACAAATTTGAACAGCACCGAGGTTGTTGATGCGTTCGGCAGGTCATTGGAGTAAATCTGAGGGCTGGTTATGTCGGGAGCAACGAATAGCACCCATGTCTGCCCGAACTGCGGGAAGCTGCGGTTCAGCAGTTTATCGGGCAGAACCATTGCAAACGCGGAACTATACTGCTTTAGCCGTGAAAAAGGCCCTACAGCGCGCGCGCCCTGCCGATTATTTCATCGACAATTTCGTCCGGCGTAAGGACGCCTGAATCTATGATGAGGCCGGCAAAATGGTAGTCGTCGTTGTCTATCCCATACAGGCGCAGGTAACGCTCATGGTCGCGCGCGTCCCGCTTGGCCGTGAACGCCGCCACCGCGTCAAAATCCCCGCCGTCCCGCCGCATAAGCCGGCGGACTCTGACATCCGTCTCCGCCTTTAGGTAGACCTTTAAGTCAGCCTCCTTCAGCATCCATATCGCAAGCCGCGAACCGAGCACGCAGCCAACATCCCTGTCGCTTAAAGCCGCCTCGATCTGCCGCCGGTCAACCTCCCTGTCCCAGTAATCGTCCCGTTCCGCAAGGCGCAGCACCTCTTCAAGCCTCATGTTCTTTTCCGAGGCCAAATTCCTGAACGTAAAGTTGATGGAACGCAGCCCCAGCCTTTCCGCGGTGAGGGCGGTTACGGTCGTGTTGCCGCAGCCGCTCTTGCCGGAAATAGCGATTCTTATGTTTTTCCTGACATCATACATTTTTATGCCCCCCCCCCCCCCTACTCCACATTCCGCAGTTGTTCCCGTATGTTTTCCACCGCGTCCTTCATGTCGACCACAATGCGGCTCACCTCTACAAGCGGCGTCTTTGAGCCAACCGTGTTTATCTCGCGGTTCATTTCCTGGCAGATGAAGTCCAGCTTTTTGCCTACGCCGCCTCCGCCGTTGATTTCCGAGCGGAAGGCGGACAGGTGAGACGACAGGCGCGATACCTCCTCGGCAATCGTATACTTCATCAACAGTAGCGCGGTTTCGGCAAGCACGCGGTTTTCGTCAATATTCTCCGCGGCAAGCTCGACAAACCTCGCCTTTATATTGTCCTTTATGGCCTGTTCTATCCGCGGCAGGAATGACACCACAGTATCGCGCGACCTTTCAAGAACCGCGATGTGCGACAGAACATTTTCTTTCGTATGAAGCCCCTCGCGCTCCCGCTCCCGTTCAAATTTTTCAAGCGTCTCAAAAAACACATCCTTTATGTTTGCCCACGCGCTATCCTCGTCCTCCCCCTCTTTCTCAACCTCGACAACCCCGTCAAGCTGAAAAAACGCCTCCAGCGGCAGGTTCTGTTCGGCATAGGCAGACGGCAGGAGCGACTTTATCCTTTCCGCGGCTGAGCTGTAGGCGCGTACCGCCTCACCGTTCACGTTTACTGAAAACCGTGCGCCATCCTTCTTTTCGCGCACGTTCACCTCAATTTTGCCGCGCCTGCACCGCTCAGCGATTATGCCGCGTATGCGCGGCTCAAGCGGCGCAAGCTGCTGGTTAAGGTTTATGAACAGTTCCAGAAAACGACTGTTATAGCTTTTTATCTCTACCGCAACGGAAACCCCCTCCTGCTGTTTTTCCGTGTACGCAAAACCCGTCATGCTTTTCATTCCGCCGTCCCCATGCCCTTGTAATGATTGAACAATGCCTGGCAAAGTTTCCAGTTATCGCCCGCTCCCATCGTAATAAAAAGATCGCCCGGACGCAAAATACGCGCCAGAGCGTCAAGCGCTTCCAGCGGTTCCTCGCTGTAGTAAACATTATCGCGCAAGACGGCCGTTTTTTCAAACAGGGAAAGGCCCGTCACGCTGCCTGAGTAAAGCTCCCTTGCCGAGGCGTATATCTTGTGCAAAAAAACAATGTCCGCCGCGTCAAATGAGTGGGCAAAATCGTCAAACAACGCCGCCGTGCGCGAGTATGTGTGGGACATGAAGCTCACGACCAGTCTTAGCTTAGGGTAGAATTCCTTTAACCCGGCCAGCGTTGTCCTGATCGCGGTCGGGTGGTGGGCGTAATCGTCCATGAAAAGGATGCCGCCGGATGATCCGATGATTTCCGAGCGGCGCTTGCTGCCTGAAAAGGCGGCAAGCGCCGCGCCCATCCTGGTCAGCGTTTCCCCGTCAAGGGCGCGCCCCTCACAGTCCGCTATAGCCTTTACCAGCGCGAGCGCCCCCGCCGAATTGAGGACGGTATGCCGTCCGGGAACCCGCGCCGTCCACCTGTAACTAATCCCGGCAAGCTCAAAGCCGGCTTCCCCGTTTCCGATTTCATAGTTCTCTATCTTAAAAGTGCCAGCCGCGTTAAACCCGTACTCCGTGTACCTAATATCGTTCCGCTTTTTTTTAATCAACCCAGCCGTCTCGCGGGCCCCAGGATCGTCCGCGCAGTATATCAGTTCGCCGCCGCTTTCGATCCTCCCGCCGTACTCGACAAAGGCGTCCCGTATGGCTTCGTAATCGGGGAAATAGTCCTGGTGGTCGCTTTCCACGCCGGTCAACAGCACACGGCGCGGGTGGAAGCTGAGGAAATGCCTGCGGTACTCGCAGGTTTCCGCGACAAAGTATTTGTCTCCAAGCCTGATCGTTGATCTCCCGCCAAAGCTAGTTACCGCGCTGCCGGCCAGCACTTGGGCGGGCAGTCCCGCCGAGGCAAGCAGCGTTCCGGCAATGGCCGTCGTCGTCGTCTTGCCGTGTACGCCTGCAATCCCGCTGGAATCGAACAACGCGGAGTAGGCCCCCAGCGCGTCCGGGTACTTTACAAGCGGGAGGCCGCGCCGCGCCGCCTCCGCCATTTCGGGATTCTTGTCCGCGCTGTACGCCGCGCTGTGAATTATTAGCGAGTTTTCGTCCGTTATATGCGATTTATCGAACGTCTCAAAGTACGGTATCCGCAAATCCTTCAGTATCGCGTCCGTATAAAAAAGCTCGCCTGTATCCGAGCCGGAAACCCGCGCCCCCGCCGCCAGCAGCAGTTCCGCCAGCGCGCACATCCCCGTCCCCTTTATCCCGATGAAGTAAACGCCTTCGCCGTTTTTGATTATTCTTTCAAGGTTCATTGTTTTTCGATGACAGGGTTTGCAGGAACAGCTTTGTGCGCTCCGCCTGAGGGTTGTCTATGACGGCTGCCGCCGGCCCTTCCTCAATGAATACGCCGCCGTCCATAAAGAGGACGCGGTCCGCCACCTCGCGGGCAAAGGCCATCTCGTGCGTAACTATCACCATAGTCATATTTTCGGCTGCAAGGCGGCGTATCACCCGGAGAATTTCGGCGGTCAGCTCAGGGTCCAGAGCGCTTGTCGGTTCGTCAAAGAACAGCACGAGCGGATCGAGGGCAAGGGCGCGGGCTATCGAAACGCGCTGCTGCTGGCCGCCTGAAAGCTGGCACGGGTAGGCGTCCGCCTTCTCGGATAGTCCCATCTTGGCAAGCAGTTCCGCCGCCCTCCCCTCAGCCTCGCCCCGGCTCCGCTTCAGCACGTGTACCTGCGCCTCGGTGATGTTGCGGAGTACGGAGAAATGGGGGAACAGGTTGAAGTTCTGAAAGACGAGTCCCACCTTTAGGCAGACCTTTCGCAGCACGCCGGGCGCGGCGTAGTCCCCGTCCTCCGCCATAAGGTCGCCGTCCACCATTATAGTCCCCGAATCGATGGTTTCCAGATGTGCAATGCAGCGCAGCAGCGTGGACTTCCCCGACCCGGAGGGCCCAATCACGGCGACAACTTCGCCCCGCCCAACGCCAAACGAAATGTTTTTTAGCACGGACAAGCTCCCAAACGACTTTGACAATTTTTCAACCCTGACAATTTCCATAAGCCACATTATACCACCCTTACCACCCCGCCGCCAGCCGCTAGGCTGGCGGCGTCATACCCGCTTTGCGGGTATGCGCGTAAACAGTCCTGTTATGCGAAGTGCCCGAACTTACGAAGCGCTCAAACATGGATGTTTGAGCGTGTCTTGTTTTAAATACTATGGATTTTTTGAGAAAATTTCATGAAATCTTTTGTTCAGCCGTGATGTTGACAAAAATGCTATATTATTTATATAATGTCTTTTAGGAGGATAAAATGCCTGCATTTAGTGTCTCGCAAGTAAAGGAAAATTTAGATACAATTTTGGATGAAGTACAAAATACATTTGAACCGATAATTATTGCCGGTAAGAATTCGTCAGCAGTATTAGTTTCTGAAGATAAACGGGCTGCTTTCGGAGTTTGCAGGGTAAAAAATCGCCCTGCAGGCGATTTTTGGAAGGTTTTACGCGCGAAGCGCAACAAACTCCTAGCAATTTCCAATTGCAACTCTTTTCCATTACTTATATACTTTTTTTATACAGCAAGAACGGCGCGCCTTTGGAGACGCCGGGGGCTGGGGAGGAGTTTATGGCTGCCAATTTTGACTTTTCTATAGAAGAACTTGGAAAGCGGAGCGTCAAATCACCTATACGTTTATCCAAAGTTCAGGG
>JAIRMP010000005.1 GCA_031258615.1 Spirochaetaceae bacterium
TGGACAGACGGGTCATAGCGGGACAAATATAACCGATTTTCTAGAATAATCAGGGGGAAATGCCGTTTCTTACTTGAAATATGCCTTATATGTACCGCTCAGCACGGCTCACCCCTATCTTGGCTCAAATTTACCGGCTGTTTACCGCAATTACGCCACCGCTGCCGGTTTCTTTGGTTTCACCGGATGAAGCGAAACCCCTATGCAGCGTGCGTATGTGCAGCGTGCGTATGTGCAGCGTGCGTATGTGAGCGTGCGTATGAGCGTGCGGCGTATTGACATCTATTTTTTTTGTAGTGTACAATTTGTCAGCATGGTATCTTGTTTGGATGTGGTTGGGGGCGCTTTTGTTGCGAAATCGGCGCAGTTTAAGGTTATGGCGTTTATATTCCGGGTTTTGAAGCCCTTGTTGTCGATAATATAAAGGGGGCGCAAAGTGGACCGTGTTTATAGCTATAAGCGTTTAGAGAACAATTTTGTAAAAAAGATAAAAAAAGGTGTCCTATCCGGCTTGAATGCTGTTGCCGCTTTCATAAAAAAGATAGGCGCCGTGTTGCACCGACGCTATACAATCGTACTTGTTCCTCATTCAGAAAAAAATGTCTACAACCTGCATGTTACCTTTCTGACTCTTTGCGTGGCAGGGCTCTTAATTTCGGTGATGCTTGGCTCTTTTATCTGGTATGAAACATCATACGGCAGGTATAAAAGTGATTTGAACAGCAAAGACAGCCGTCTGCGTGAGACGCAGGCAAACCTCGATCAACTGCGGGACGAGATGTCCGTGCTATGGCGTGAGGCGCATACGTTTCAGGCCACGCTTTCCGGGGTTTTTAAGTCGCTGGGCGTGGATATCGCCGGCGATCCGTCAAAAACCACAGGCTCAGGCGATCTTTCGGCGTTTTTTGACATGAGAGAGACGTCCGAAGGCCGATTGCGTGAGGCGGACGATGCCCGAAGCCTTGCAAACTACCTGTCCAGCGCTGTAGAACCGCTCAAGGAAATGGGCGCCCTGCTTAACTCTCAAAGTTCTCTTTTAACAGAAGTTCCCAACGTTTGGCCGATTAAAGGCGGGATTGGGCATATATCCATGTTTTTCGGTGAAAACCCCGATCCGTTTACCGGTCAGATCTATGTTCATAAGGGAATAGACCTCTCCACCTACAGGCAGGGCGATCCCATCGTAGCGACAGCGGACGGTCAGGTTGTTACGGTTGATTTTGATGAGAACGGGTTCGGCAACTATGTTATTATACGTCACAAACATGGTTTTTATACCCGCTACGGACACATGCAGTCGTTCAAGGTTCGCACAGGCCAGCGCGTTCAGCAGGGCGAAGTTATCGGTTATATAGGAAACACGGGGCGTTCAACAGGGCCTCATGTTCACTACGAAGTTCACATAGGATCCGATGTTGTGGATCCGTACAAATTCCTCAATATTCGCTCGGTCGCCGGGCGGGTAAACCTCAATGCCGGAAAGAGTTAAACAGAAAGACTTTTCAATAAACACCATCCTGGGTCCCGGTTCCAACGTGTATGGCGATGTTGTGGTCGGCGGTTTTACGCGGATTGACGGAAACCTTTACGGTGACCTGAACGTGAAGGGCCGTATCGTGGTAGGTGAAAAGGCCCGCCTTAAAAGCAATGTTGTTGGGAGTTTTATCACAATAGGCGGCGTTGTGTACGGCAACGTAATGGCAAGCGAATGTTTGGTGATACTGTCTACGGGACTCGTGGTGGGAGATATACTGACAAGGCGTATCCAGGCGGACGACGGCTGCATGGTTCACGGCAGGATAATCGTATGCAAGGACGAGGAGCGCTGGCGGCAGGCCTTTGCCGAATACCAGGATGCCAGGCTTGTCAAGCAGGTACTTGCCAAAGGCGGGGCGGCGTCAAAGGATGTGTCCGGATATGGTAAAAGTTGATAATATTTTCACCGCAAGGCTGACCGACGCAGCATATTTAACGCCGCCCAAAACTGAAACCAAAAAAAACAGCGAAAATCAGAAGAATCAGCGTACAAAAAAACTTTTCAAGGACTTTATCGGAAAACTGCTGCCGGAGGCTGAGCGCGCACCGCAGTCAATGACGGTCACGGCGTCCCTGACGGCGGAAGAAGCGCTTACCGCTCTGCTGGACGATGTGCATGATTCAGGGGACGCCCTGTTGAAACGACCGTTTCCGGACGAGATAAGACGGTACCGTCTGACCATACAAAACTTTATACGTCATGTCCTTGATAATGCTTACGGCGTTAAAGATGGCGAGGGGATTCCGAATAGTTTAAAGGCGGGTTTTGATAAAAAACGTTTTAAGGGGGATCCTGATTTACGCAATGCCAGAAACAAGTATAGCACGGTACAGATTATCGATCAAAAACTTGACCGCCTTGCCGCGGATGTAATGATAGGACAGATCAAACAGTTAAATCTGCTGGAAAGCATTGAAGAAATAAATGGTTTACTGGTAAATCTTTTGGAATAACAAAAAACGGAGGTAACATCATGGATGATGATGTACTGTACGAAGATTTTGATGACAACGGTTTTTGGGAAATTGAAGGTACGGATGAACTCGAAACCGAAATTGAGGCTGAAGATACAGGTGTTGTTTACGCTATCGACGGAAAGGCCCTGACGCCAGGCACACCGGTTTATCAGTTACGCATAAGCTGTTCAAATGAAACAGTTTTTGCCGTATACAATGGCCCTGAATTAAAGCCGGGAACCACTGTTATTGTTCCTACACGTTACGGCAAGGATTTGGCCCGTCTGTCGGGCAGGGTTTGCAGCCGTGCCATGTCAGGCATTTCAAAAATTATCCGCATAGAACGTGTTGCTACGGACACGGATCTTGAAAAAGAAAGAATTAACAAAGGCAAAGAGGAGAATGCTTTTAGAATTTGTAAACAAAAAATTTCAAACCGCAATATGGAAATGAAGCTGATATCCGTTCATTTTTTGACTGAAGAATCCAAAATCATGTTTTTTTTTACGGCGGAAAACCGTGTCGATTTCAGGGAACTGGTAAAGGACCTTGTCTCCGTTTTTAAAACCCGTATTGAACTTCGCCAGATAGGAATACGCGATGAGGCGCGTATGACGGGCGGGCTCGGCATCTGCGGGCGTTCGTTCTGCTGCCATGCGATCTCTGACAAATTAAAACCTGTGGCAATAAAAATGGCAAAGGAACAGAATCTTTCGCTTAACTCGATGAAAATATCAGGTCCATGTGGACGACTGCGCTGCTGTCTTGCTTATGAATATGGGTTTTACGCTGAGCAGCGCCGCACTATGCCAGCCGAAGGCACAAAGATATTGTCTGACGGAACTTCCTGGAAAATTACGGAAGTGAACGCCGTGCGCGGCGTCATAACAATCAGCTCTGAAGACGGCCGCCTGCGGAGTCTTCCAAAAGACAAATTCGAAAAAATAGATAATCACTGGGTAATCCGGGAATAGCCCCATTCCGCGGTCGTACAGCATTTATAAAACACCCTCCTTTTAAAATTCGGGAACAATGTGTTCGTTGTTAGCGCTTTGCGATTCACCTGTATACTGTTCCGGCAGGTAGAGACTTTGGACATCCTCCAATGTTGCGGGAAACACCTGCGCCTCACCCTTCCTTGTCCGCAGGTTGATCAGCGCAAATATACGCAGCGGCTTCGGTCTTCCTTCGATCAGCAAGGGTGGCATTTCGTGGACCAAAACATACTTTTGTACCAAATGCCATGTGCTTTCTGTTATCAGTATATCGGTATTGCAGACTATGTTTTTCGACTTTGCCGTTGCGGCAAGGTCGCCCCATCCCCCTATCAATGTGTAATCCACCCGCTCGCCGCAGTCCGTGATTCCGGCGGTAAATTCGCCGCTGCTTATGCCGCATGAAAGTTTTAACAAGGAACGCTCTCCTTGTGAAGCTCGTTCCCCGTTAAGCTCATACACCGCTACACGGAGCATCAACGCGCATCGTATACAATTTAACGCATCGTGCTCGGCGCTCCCGGTCGATGAAAGCGCCCCCCAATGGGCTCTGACATTGCCGTCTGAAAATCGGCCCAGCGTACCGTTTGTTTTTTTTACACTGCCGGCGGCGCGGTTTATGTATTTATTGAGCAGCCCGACAGCGTGATCGGGATTTAAGCGTTCCGCGATGTACGAAAACGGTTCCATCCCCGATAAAAGTACCGTTGCGTTTTTATATTCCGCTTCGGCGGGCAAGAGTCCGTCCAGACTCTGCCGGACAAGCTGCATATCGGCAAAACGGCTTGCCGCCTGAAACTTCCGGCTTAGCTCGTCAAATTCCGTTAATTTTTTTAGTGATACCCTGATCGATTTTGTGAAGGACCGCGCGGTAAGAAAAAGAAAAAGGACGGCGATCAGCGCGACGCAGCCCACACGGACCGCTATCTCTACAAGGCCGCCGAAAACAGCGCTATAAGTTATTTCCGTGACAAACAGGACTGGAACGGCATTCAGCATACTGTACGCGCCCACCGTATACCGTCCGTCCCCGTTCACATAGCGCAGCCGACCGCTGTTCAGCCTGCCTGCCAACATTGTCTGTATATACGGCTGCGAGAAAACATTTTTCCCGTTTGGCCGCAACGGACGCCCGGAACGAAACAGTACATCACCTGCCGTGTTAATTATGCAGCTTGTATGCGGGCCGGTTCTGAATACTTCCTCCAAACCGGCCAAATGAAAAAATACCAAAGCGTCGCCGCCGTGCCTATACGGAAAAACCATTGCCAGAAGCGGAAACCCAAAAATACTTTCGCAGTTCAGCACCGTGCCGTGCGTCTGACGTTCCCGTTCCGGCGCAACCTTGTTCAACTCAATAAAAATACTGATGAGCCGCTGATCAATGTTGTTGTTATTAAAAAAAGCATGATTGATAAACGGCAGGGACTGGGTATTTTTGTCCGGCGGATCGTAAATGGCAAGCGCGGCGATATGCTGATTGTTTTCAAAAAATGAATTCACGGCGTCGCCGCGTTCAGTGACGGCGTTAACCCCGGGCCTGTTCACAGTTTCCAATAATGCGGTTGATGCCGACTGTAAGCTGGAAAAAAAAATATTCAACGCCGCGGCTGCCTGTCTGTTTATATAAGCGTTTCCGGTTTCAGCATTTTCGAGCGTTTCGTCATACAGAAATTTTCCGGCGGCGGCAAGTATAAGAACAACAGAAAACACGCATACCAGTCCCATAAACCCGGGAAGCTTTTCACCAAACAACCCTGGGGTTTTAGCAAATTTTATCGGTGTATCTATTACTGGCATTTTCTAGCGCGGCTCTTTGATTCGGCCTTGGGCCGCCTCCCGCTTGTTCATTTTTTTGTAATAACTCCCCAATTTGAATATTTCATCAATATAATTTACAAAAATTTTGCCCTTGTCCAGCTTTATAACTTTATCATTCAAAAGCTGCGCGATAACAATTTTTTGCTGATCCGCCGGAACAGCGGCCATCTTCAGCAACTCGTCCGGACCAAAATCAAAAACAAAAGGATTGGCTGATGGCGTCACATTATTTTTTTCAAGGATGATCGTCATATAATCGTACATACGGCCCAGCGGGTCTTTAATTAACGCATTGGCGAGCTGTTTATAGCTGAACCAAATACGTTCAGACAACATCCTGGTCAGCCGGTTTATAATTGCCGGTTTTGTTTTGGCCATAAGCTCAAAATTCCGCTTTACCACCTCCATCAAAACCGTTCCGTCTTCCTGGGCGATGGCCGATGCTGAACGCGGTTTATTTTCCAGCAGCGCCATCTCGCCAAAAATATCACCGTGTTTGAGTATGGCCAGGATAATCTCATTGCCATTCAGAATCTTTGTAATCTTTACTGTTCCTTTTTGGATGATGTACAGCGATTCTCCCAGTTCGCCGTCCGCAAAAATAATTTTGTTTTTATTGTAAGTACGCAAAAAATCATCGCTTCCCGCCTCGAAAGGCGCTTCGTTAAACGCTTTAAGCGTTTCCAGGAAGCCGGAGGCCTGCCCCACGAATTCACCGTCGGGATAACATTCTACATACCTCTTGAACATATAGTATGCCTGTAGATTCATTTTTAATTTCATGTAGTATTGACCTGTCTTAAAAAGCACATCCGTACCAGTCCCGGCAGAGGCGGAATTGGAAGCAATTCCGGTCAAAGCGTTGTTAAGATAGCGTATACGCCGCGAAAACTGCTGGATTATTTTCATTGCGATTGGCGTGTTATTCTGTATCAGCCCCTCAAACTGTGTATTATCCACGGCAAGCACAGCGACATCGGTTACGGCCTGCGCCGATTCAATCTGGCTACGCTGAGCCATCGCCGGTACAATCCCGATAAAATCGCCCGGCCCGATTACCGATTCGGCTTCGTCCTTGATCAGGCTCACCTGTTTCGTGATTTTAACGTAGCCTTCACGTATAATGAAAAATCTTTTCTCATCGTGCTTGCCTTCAACAAGCAGGTACATACCTTTTTTAAAATTTACAATCGAAAGTGGCATAACATCCGACATTTTGACCTCACAGTTTCGTTATTATACTGTCAAAAAAACATATTTTCAAGTGGGCAGGCAGGCCAGCCTGCACCAAACATACGCCAATAGCTGAGTCATTGTCCTTGTTATCCGCTGAGCGTGAAAGAGAGCGGGTTTGGCCTGGAGTCCTTGCGAGCGGCTTTACGAGACGGGTGGAGTTTGCGGTAAGCCAGCCGCTAGGCTGGCGGGTTTTGCCGACACGTCGGGAAGTTTTGCCGACATGTCGGGAGATTTTGCCGACATGTCGGGAAACGTTCCCGCGGGAAAAGTTCCCGGGGGGATGGGGATGGAACGCCGCTGTCAGGCTGCGTAGCGGCTTGCCGCGCAAGGGATAGAAGCGGAATAACGCCGCCCGGCGCGCAGCGCCATGCGGCGTTATTGGAGCGGATAGCCCGGCCCCGCCACAGGCGGGGTGCGCCCAAATTAAAAGCAAAATTGCTGTTTTCACAGCGTGGACCCGGGCGAAACCTAAGCAGCTCTGAAGGCCTGATCGAGGTCGGCGATCAGGTCGTTCACATTTTCTATGCCGACTGAAAGGCGCAGCAGCCTGTCGTTTACGCCGGCGGCAACGCGCATCGCTTCCGGTATCGCGCTGTGCGTTTGAACGACGGGGTAGGTGATAAGCGAGTCCGTGCCGCCCAAACTTTCCGCAAACATTATGAGTGAAACTTTTTTCAGTATCCGCGGAATGTGACCGGCATCCTTCATGTAAAAAGAGATCATGCTGCCCGGGCCGCGGGACTGCCTCAGCGAAAGTTCATGCTGGGGATGGTCCGGAAAGCCTATCCAAAAGACTTCTTCGACAGCGGGATGTTGGCGGAGCCAGCCGGCAATGATTTCAGCGTTGCGCGCCGCCTTGTCCACCCTGAGGGCAAGCGTCTTGAGGCCGCGCAGCGTTAGCCATGCGTCAAACGGCGCAAGGGCCGCGCCCTCGCTCATCTGGGCGTCCCGCAGCCGGGCCTCCGCCCCGTCGTTGGAATGAACTATGAAGCCGCAAAGCGTGTCGTGATGCCCTGAAAGGTACTTCGTCCCGCTGTGAATCACAAAGTCCGCGCCAAAATCGAGTGGATTCTGGAGCCAGGGCGTTAAAAATGTGTTATCAACTATCAAAAAGCCGCCCCTTTCGTGGATAAAACCGGCGCACCGGCGTATATCAGTCACCTTCATCATGGGGTTGGACGGCGTTTCTACGAAAAGTGCCTTTGTTTGCCGCGTAAAATGCTTTTCGATCCGTTCAAAGTCGCTTGTATCGACCCAGCAGAACGAAAATCCGTACTTTGAGTAGTAATCGTTGAACAGGCGGTATGTGCCGCCGTACAGATCGGCGGAAACTATGATGTTATCGCCCGGGCTGAACAGCTTGATCAACGAGGATATTGCGCCCATGCCGCTGGAAAACGCAAGGCCGTACCTGCCGTTTTCAGCGAGCGCCAGCCTCTTTTCCAGCACGGATCGCGTCGGGTTCAACGCGCGCGAATAGTCATAGCCGGTCGACTCCCCCAGCCCCGGATGCCTGAACGTGGCGCTCTGGTATATCGGCGTGCTGACGGCGCCGGTAACCGGATCGAAAGAAAGATCGCCGTGTAAAAGTATGGTTTCCAGTTTCATGGTTTTTCCCAATTCAAGCTAGGATAGGGCCGCGCCGAAATCGGCAATGAGGTCGTCCGCGTCCTCCAATCCCGCCGAAATCCGTATCATGGCCGGGCTGATGCCGAGCCTGTCCCGTTCCGCGGCGGGTATGGCGGCGTGGCTCATCCGCACAGGGTACGAGGCTATCGTCTCCACGCCGCCCAAACTGACGGCAGGCGCCGCAAGATGTATCCTGCCGAGGAAGGCCTGAGCCTGCTCCTCCGTCCTCGTCTTGAACGACAGCACCGCGCCGGGCCCGTCAGCCTGCGCCGCGTGAACTTCCCCGCCGGGATGTCCCGGAAGTCCCGGATAGTAGACCGCCTCCACATTCCTGTGCCGCGACAAAAAGTCCGCAAGCCGGGCAGCCGTCTCTTGCTGCGCCTCCACCCTCACCTTGAGCGTCTTGAGCCCACGCGCCACAAGAAAACAGTCCCACGGCCCCAGCACCGCGCCATAAGTGTTTTGAACGGCATGAACGCGCTTCCCCAACTCCGCCGTCTTTGTTACCGCGATGCCGGCAAGCACGTCACTGTGGCCGCCCAGGAATTTTGTCGCCGAGTGCACGACTATGTCCGCGCCAAGTTCGAGCGGGCGCTGCAACACAGGGGTCATAAATGTGTTATCGACTATCGTGAGGATGCCGGCCTCCCGCGCCGCGGCGCAGCAGGCCCGTATGTCCGTTATCTTCAACAATGGGTTGGAGGGCGTCTCGATGAACAGCGCCTTTGTCTCCGGCCTTACCGCGGCGCGTACCGTATTGGGGTTTACCGCGCTGAGCGCGGTGTGCTCCAGCCCCCAGCGCTTGAGGTAGGTGTTGAGCAGCCGGTACGAGCCGCCGTAAATATCCTCCCCCGCGATAATGTGGTCGCCCGCCTGAAATATGCCCAGCACGGAGGCTATCGCCGAGACGCCGCTGGAAAAAGCGTAGCCTGATACCCCTCCCTCCAACAGCGCCGCCGCCTCCTCCAGCGCGTTCCGGGTCGGGTTCCCGGAACGGGCATAGTCGTACAGCAGCCGTCCCTCCGGAACCGCCTCCCCCGCCCTGAATTCGGGGCCGCGGTCAAACGTCGAAGTCTGGTAGATCGGCGTCCCCAGCGCCCCTGTCGCCCCGTCCACCTCGTGCCCGTTATGTATCAACAATGTTGCCAGCTTCATATTATTTTGAGCGTACATACGCACCCACTTTTTGTCTAGGGCAGGCGCCCGTCCCACTGGGAGCTGATAACTTCGGCCTGGAGTTTGCGGTAAGCCAGCCGAAGGCTGGTGGCGCAAACTCCGGAGACAACCGCGCAACGCTTGTCCAGGCTCGACATGGAAGAGGGGAATGAGGTAGGATGAATGATATTTTAACACAGTATTTCAAGGAGTAATTATGTCAGGCCATAGCAAATGGGCAAAGATTAAACGCGCCAAGGGCGCGGCGGACGCGCAGCGCGGTAATCTTTTTACAAAACTTATCAAAGAAATCTCAATAGCCGCACGAATTGGAGGCGGCGACCCCGAAGGCAACCCCAGGCTGCGCACAGCGGTTATCAAGGCGCGCGGGGCAAATATGCCTAAGGACAACATTGACAGAGCGATCAAGAAGGGGACGGGCGAGCTTGAGGGTGTAAACTACGAGGAACTGACCTACGAGGCGAGGCTTGGCGAGGCGGCTATACTGATAGAGGTGCTTACCGACAACCGCAACCGCGCCGCGGCGGACGTTCGCAACATACTGACGAGGGCGGGGGCGGAGCTGGCAAAGGCCGGCTCTGTCTCGCGGCTTTTGACCCGCAAGGGCATCATCACGCTGGACGGGGAGAAATACGCTGAGGACAAGGTGCTGGAGGCCGCGCTGGAAGGCGGGGCTGACGACGTAACGCAGGCTGACGGGGTGATAGAGGTTACCACCGCGCCGGAAGACTTCGAGGCGGTGGCCAAGGCTCTTGAGGACGCGAAATTTGAGACGACAGGGGCGGAGATAAGCATGGTACCGGAAGCGCCCATTGTGCTGGACGCCGCCGTTACGGGGAAGGTGCTTAGGCTGATCGAAAAACTGGAAGAGAACGATGATGTTCAGAACGTGTACTCCAACATCGAAGTGCCGGACGATTACGAAGAGTAGGACGCGCTGAATGGGAGACGGAGGGCGTCGCATAATCGGCGTTGATCCGGGGCTTGCCGCCTCCGGCTGGGGTGTGCTTGAGTATTCCGGGCAGAGGGCGAGGTATCTTGCTCACGGCTGCATAGAGACGGCTGCCACGCAAGACCACGCGGAAAGGCTGCTTGCAGTATTCAACGGCATACGCGCCGTAATCGAAGAATGGCGGCCTGGCGAGGCGGCGATTGAGACGCTGTTCTTTTCCCGAAACGTGAAGAGCGCGATACCGGTGGCGGAGGCGCGCGGGGCGGCCTGCGTGGCGTTTGCGGAGGCGGGCCTGGCGGTGCGGGAATTCACGCCGAACGCGATAAAGCAAGGGGTTAGCGGCGTTGCGAAGGCGGATAAACGACAGGTGCAGGAGATGGTGCGGATGATACTCGGCCTTGAAGACATTCCGCGCCCCGATCATGCGGCGGACGCGCTTGCCGCCGCGATATGCGCCGCGAATTCCGGGATGGTTCTATGAATCAGGACGCGATGAAAAACCTGCTGCTCTCTATTGAAGATGCCCCGCTCGATTTTTCGCTTATTTTTTCCGGCAAGAAGAGCCGCAAAGTAAACGGCCTTTACAAACCTGATGGTCGTGAAATCATCATTCATAACAGAAATTTTGTTGACGAAAGCGGGGCATGGAACGAAAATTCGCTTGTTTATACGGCGATTCATGAGTATGCCCACCATCTTCACGCCTGTAGACACGGGGGAAAGCTGTCCGTGCGCGCCCACACGCAGGAATTCTGGGCGATTTTCCATGACCTGCTCGGAAAGGCCGAGAATCAGGGCCTGTACAGTAACAAACTTGACGCTTCGCCTGCCCTTCTGGAACTGACCACACGCATAAAAGACAGTTTTCTTGCCGAAAACGGCAGACTCCTGAAAGAACTGGGACGTCACCTTATAGAGGCGCAGGAACTTTGTGCCGGGATCGGTCTGCGTTTTGAGGACTATATAGACCGTATACTCTGTATGCCTCGCGCCTCGGCAAAGATCGCTGTCAAGATGTTTCAGTACGACATAAAGCCGGAAATCGGCCCCGACAATATGCGTTTTGTCGCGGGGCTGCGCGGCGAGGAGGAGCGGGGCGAGGCGGAAAAGGCTTTTCTTGCCGGCAGGAGTCCCGACACGGTGAAAATGAACTACAAAGCCGGAAACAGGGAGGAGGATGCACGGACGCGCCTCCTCAAGGAAAAACAACGTATAGAACGCACGATAGACGCGCTCTCGAAACGCCTTGACGAGGTTGAACGTGAATTGCAGGAGTGAATTTTTAGATGTCATGCAAATACAATAGCAATTACTAATCTTTACAAAGTCATTCGCTGAGCGTGAAAGCGCGCAGCGATTGCGCCGCAAACTCCTACGGCAAGCGCTTAGCGCTTGCCGCGATTGCCGCCTTTACGCCGAGAGTCAGGGATATGCCGGGCATATAGTAGCCGGCAAACGACTCGTAGTGGGCGTTCAAAATGTTGCGCAGAGAGCCGAAAACCGTGAAGTATTTGCCGATGTCCTGATTCACCGTGGCGTGTACCGTGCAGTGCGGCGCCAGCGGCATCTGATTCAGCGTGTCCGCGTAACGGGTAGTCTCGTAATGGGCGGAAACCAGTAGGGAGCCGGTCTTCCATCCCAGGTCGGCCTGAAACCCTATGATGTGCGTCGGCATGTACGGTATGCGGTAGCTGTTTGAAAAACTCAAATTACCGCTCAGAAGCCAGCTCAACTGAAACTGGTAGCTCGCCCCCAGTTTGAGGCTATCTATCCCGCCCCTCCCTATCTCCAGCGTAACAGATGGCCGCAGGTCGGCCCCGATGAAGAACGCCGTCCCGATGTTTTCAGGCGACCACCGGCCCCCGGCGCTCTTCACCCAGTGTATAGAATCCTCCGTCCACTGAACGTAAGCCGTGGCGTCCACCCCGAATACCGGCGCGTCCAGGGCGAACATATCGCTCAGCTTGAACTCCCCCGTCAAATCCGCCCCAACCCCGTCCTCCGGTCTCAGGTCCGGATTTCCCACAAACACGCTGTCCAGACTCCGGTAGTACAGATCGTCGAAGTCGGGAAACTTGAAACTGCGGAAGTAGTTGTTCTTCAGCGTAACCAGCGGCGTAATCTCCCACCGGAAACCCAGCTTGGGCACGGCGGCGTTCTGCCTGGTGTCCGTTACCCCCTTCACCGAAGCGATGATCATAAACACATTCACCGGCAGGTACTCGCCCGTCAGGTACAGGCCGCCCATGTTCCCGGTCTTTACAGGGTCGGTTTCCGTGGCGCTCCGAGAATCAATGTGCAGAAAGCGCCAGTCCAGCCCGGCGCGTAGTGTCAGTTTCTCCACGGGGTACCAGTTCCAGCGGTTTATCACCGTGATGTAGTTGTCAAAACTCCTGGTGTCCACCCCGTAACTCGTGTTGGAATACTGGTAACTGATCGACGCTTCCGTCCCCAGATCGTCCCGGAAAATTACCGGCGCGTTGAACAGGATATTCTCCGTTATCTGAAAGTCCCTTGCCTCGGCGTAGCCGGTGGAGTTCGGCGTAACCGGGAAGTTCCGGCCCGCTATGTACATCTTGGTATCGGAGAGGATGGTCGTGGTGTCCGACAGGTTCCAGGCAGCCGTCGCGGCGCCGCCGGCGTCCAGCACCTCGTTGCTCACCTTGCGCCGCGCGAAGCTGTAGTCGTCCTCGTACAGGTAGTGGTTCCCGGCTCTGTTCCCAAAAATCGACCCCTTGAGCGAAAACCGTTCCGCGCCGTAACCGCCTGAGAAACTTAAAGACTGCATATCGACGATGTCCTCGGCGTGGGGGCCGCCTATCTTTCCGCCGGAATGACGCATATTGTAACGCCCGGGTAGGTAGCCGGTGTTCGAAAACGCCCCGCTCAGGCTGAGGCCGGGCTTCTGCTTTTTGATCGTGATGATGTTGATCACGCCGCCCAGCGCTCCCGACACATTGTACTTGGTGTCCGAGCCGCCGTAGATCACCTCGATCCGCTCCACATCGTTGATGTTCACCTGGCTCACGTCGAACTCGCCGGAGCGCGGGGAGTTGGCGGGGACGCCGTCCACCAGGATCGCGATACGCTCCGTGTCGAACCCGCGCAGACTCAGCTCCGTCTGGTTTCCGTAACCGCCGTAGCGGGTTACGCTCATGTCCAGCGCGTCCTCAAGCAGGGTGGCGAGGTCCTGCGCGTTACGCCTCTCTATCTCGTCCCTGGTGATAACCTCCATCTGCTGTGTGGTTTCCGGGGTTTCCAGCAGGGTGACGCCCTCCCTGTCCGCCCCGAAGTCAAGGAAATTATCATCCGGGAGATCGGGAAAGCCGTCCTCCGCCAGCCCGGCGGTCTCCCCCGGCGACCCGGCGGTCTTCCCCGGCGACCCGGCGGTCTCCCCCAGCGTCCCGGCGGTCTCCCCCAGCGACCCGGCGGTCTCCCCCGGCGACCCGGCGGTCTCCCCCGGCGACCCGGCGGTCTCCCCCGGCGTCCCGGCGGTCTCCCCCGGCGACCCGGCGGTCTCCCCCGGCGTCCCGGCGGTCTTCCCCGGCGTCCCGGCGGTCTCCCCCAGCGTCCCGGCGGTCTTCCCCGGCGTCCCGGCGGTCTCCCCCGGCGTCCCGGCCTCCGCCCCGTCCTGGGGAAAAACCTGTTGTGAAACAGCGATCGCAAGCCCAAAAATGAATAAACCGGCGGCAAAAGGCAGGCCGCGCCCGTTAGTTTTCATCATAACCCTCCTTTACTCCCTGTCCTGTGGAATAACTACGCCCCAGGAGATGAACTCCGCCTCGTTTTCCACATTGTTTTTC
>JAIRMP010000022.1 GCA_031258615.1 Spirochaetaceae bacterium
TTTTTGAAGGCTGAAAGCGAGGAGGAGTTTAAGATGTTGGCAATAAGAAATCCCGTAATGAGCCTCCCCGCCACAAAACAGCGTCAAGCTGTTTTGCCTGACGCTTTGCCGCCTGCTTACCCCTATAAGGAAGGGTAGGCGGGGTATCACTCATAGAACGGCGGGGCGGCTCGTTCTGTAAGGAAATTTATCATAGGGGGGGTTTACTACCAATTTTTGTAAGCGCTACTGATTCTAACCGCCGCAAGCGGCGGGGTATTAAACCCTAGGGCAGAATAAAGTGGTAAGAAATGTATTTTAACTATATTTTTAACATTTATAAGATACTAAACCGCAATGAACAGAACAATTGTTTTTGTTAATCAAAAGGGCGGTGTCGGAAAAACGACATCCGCAGTTAATATCGGCGCCTATCTGGCTGAGGCGGACAAAAATGTCCTGCTTGTCGATTTTGATTCGCAGGCGAACCTTTCGAGCGGGCTTGGCATAAAATCCCAAAAAAACGGCATTTACGAGGTGCTTGCCGGTAAAATCCCTGTAGAAAATGCGGTGCAAAAAACTGTCTGCGACAATCTTTTTGTAATTCCCGCAAGCATGGATCTTTCAGGCGCAACCGTCGAGCTTATCAACGAAAACCGCTACGATCAGTTCTTGAAAAAAGCGCTTTTACCGCTTGTAAATAACTTTGATTTTATACTTATAGACTGTCCCCCGTCTCTCGGCGTCCTTACGTTGAACGGTCTTGCCGCGGCTAACGGGGTACTTATACCGATGCAGTGTGAATATTTTGCGCTTGAAGGCTTGAGTATGCTGCTTCAAACGATAAAGCGTATTCAGTTGAGCATCAATCCGACCCTCACGATAGACGGCATATTTTTTACCATGTACGACCAGCGTACGCGGCTTGCACAGCAGGTGGTCAAACATGTTACGACCTACTTCAAGGACAGGGTATTTTCGACAATTATTCCGCGCAATGTACGCCTGTCCGAGGCGCCATCTCACAGGCTACCGGTTTCAAAGTACGACGCCGGGTGCGCAGGCGCGTTGGCCTACAAGAGTCTGACGCAGGAACTGCTGCTTCATGCGGAAGGTAAGCATGGCGGGAATTAAATTCGGTCTTGGCGACGGAATAGAGGCGCTGCTTCCTATAGGCATTGATGAAGAAGTCGACCGTATAGCCGGCAGGAACGGCGATATTATGCTGCCGCTGGACAAAATTTCCGCAAACCCGGACCAGCCGCGCAAGAACTTTGACGAGTATGCGCTTAAGGAACTTGCCGAATCGATTAAACAGCACGGTGTAATACAGCCAATCCTTGTAGAAGAAGAGGATGACGGCTCGTACACGATCATCACCGGCGAAAGGCGAAGCCGTGCGGCGCGTATCGCCGGTCTCTCCGAAATTCCGGCCATAATACGCAAGTTTAGCAACGAACAACGTATCGAGGTGGCGCTTGTCGAAAATATTCAGCGCGCCGATCTAAACCCTATAGAAGAAGCCGCCGCTTACAGGCATCTGATGGAGACGGCAAACATTTCACAGGATCAGGCCGCACTCCGTCTCGGCAAAAAACGTTCTACACTGGCAAACGCTATGCGGCTTTTGAAGCTGCCGCTCTCCATGCAGGACGCATTAAAGACGGGCGGTCTCAGCGCAGGTCATGCAAGGGCTATTCTCTCCCTCGATTCTGAGACGGCGCAGCAGCAGCTTTTTTCCGAAATAATGACGGACGGCATCTCAGTACGTCAGGCGGAAAAGCGGGCCGCCGCCCTGACCAAAGCGGATGTCAGCGATAAACTGCCAAATCCACCACCACCCAGCCCGTCTCCAAAAACCGATCCCGAAATTACCGGCATAACGCAAAAATTTATAGAAGCGCTCGGCACAAAAGTTTCTATAGACGGCTCTGTCTCCAAAGGCTTTATCCGTATAGAGTACTTTAACGAAGAAGACTTAAAGAGGATTTACGATATAATTATGCATAACGGCGTCTAGCTTTTTTATTTTTAGGGCGGCGTCGGAAAAATGGAATGCAGCGGTCAATTTACAAATCTCAGCAAGCATTTTATCGACTTCTTCGTTGAATGTGTATTTTTCCAATTCAGCGGAAACACTGGCCGTATCCTTTGCCCTGAACGAATTGCAGGCCGCTTCCAGCGCGTCCAGTTTTTCTTTCAGCGATGCTGCATCAATCTTTGTTTTTACAGTCTGCCCTGTTTTAACAAGCGGCGGTATCCTCGCAAGCGCGTCACGTAACGCCGTTATACCATCGCAGAGCGAAAGCGTATCCGCCTCGCAAAGCTCCAGTTTTTTTTCTTCGGGATTCTTTTCTGTATCCGCATTTTGAGGATTATTTTTTGATTCAATAATAGATCTTGCTTCCGTTTCAAGATGGAACGCGCGTTCAGAAAGGCCCCTCATTCCGATTATCGCCAATACGCCTTTGTAGGCGTGAACATGGATCAAATAATCCTGCAAGTTTTTGTTCTGCAAAGCGGTTTTTATTTTTGCGATATTTTCATCAACACCGTTAATAAACTGCTGTAGCACTTTTAGGTAATCCGCCGATCTGTTGCCGACATGGACCATCATTTCCTGCGTGTTTAGCCCTTCTATTGAGCTTAACTCACGGAAAATCCTTCTCTCTTCAGCACTCCACACCTCATCTGCCTTGTGTTCAGGCGTGGCCTCCATGTGAAATGCAGCGGTTATTTTTTCAGGCGGCAGGAATTCTGCAAGAACCCTGTTTAACTGGATTGGGTCTATGGGCTTTGATATAAAATCATTCATGCCTGCTTCCAGAAAAAGTTCACGCGCGCCTGAAATTGCGTTAGCGGTTAAAGCGATTATCGGAAGTTTTTTATATTTTTCGCCGTCAGTCCGGCGGATATGCCTGCACGCTTCAATTCCGTCCATTTCCGGCATCATGTGATCAAGGAAAACAAGATCGTAGTCTTTCTGTAAAATTTTATGCAGGGCTTCGCGGCCGTTTTCACAGGTGTCGGCCTCCATGCCGTGTACCGCCAAATGCCTGTTTATAACGGTTAGATTTACGAGGCCATCGTCCGCTGCCAGTATATTTATGCGGGCGCCTTCGCGTGCGTTTACAAAAGTTGAAATATCGGCCTCTTTCTCGACTTTAAGCGGATCTCCCGGCACGAGCGGTATGTATATCGTAAAAATTGAGCCTTTTTTGTATTCACTTTTTACATTGATTGAACCGCCCAGCAAATCAAGGAGCTGCTTCGTTATAGCAAGCCCCAGCCCCGTCCCCGATATTTTCCTGTTTTTATTTGTGTTAAACTGCTGAAAGGTGCCGAATAATTTTGGAATATCATCCTTCTCTATTCCTATGCCGGTGTCTTCCACCACAGCCTTTATATACTCCTTACCGTCGTTACCGGCCTCTTTTTCCAGCTTAAAATTGACAAAGCCTATCCGTGTGTACTTTATTGCATTATTGATTACATTTGTAATGATCTGGCGCGTACGCATTTCATCGCAGTAAACAACATCAGGCAGATTTTCGTCCCTGGACGCGATGAATTCAAGCGATTTGACCGATGCCATAAAACCGCACATTGAAACAATCTCGTTAAACAATGATGTCAGGTTAAAATGAACAGGAACAGTTTCCATTTTTCCGGCTTCAATCTTTGAAAAATCCAGAATGTTATTGATTATTCCCAGCAGGTCCTTGGACATTTTCCGTATATCCCGCAGATAATTTTTTTGGGTATCGTTAAGATTATCCGTAGGCATAAATTCCGACAGGCCGATTATAGCGTTCATAGGCGTTCTTATTTCATGGCTCATATTCGCAAGAAAATTGCTTTTTGCCTTGTTTGCCTCGTTGGCCTTTTTTGTCAGCGCTTCTACCAGCCTGTCGTTTGTAAAACGCAGGATTACATTTACGACGGTCAGCAAAAAAAGAACAAGGTATAAAATGCTGTTTATGCTTTCATGCAAAACGGAAGTTGAATAGTAACAAAAAATCAGGCCTATACTTATGACCATACTAAGTACAAAAGGCGTTTTCTTTATTCTGCCTTGGGATCTAATACCCCGCCGCTCTACGAGTGATACCACGCTTGCGGCGTGGAGGTTCATTAAGTTTTTTAAATTTCCCATATACGTCCTCCCCGTTATGCCGATTTTAGTTGGAATAACCGGGTTTAAATATAGACCAGCGTTCCGGTTTTTTCAGCTTGCCTTCACGGTATTCACGAAAACTTTTGTAACCGCGTGATATATGCGAGTAGAACACCGAATCTATCTGCACAATAAAATATTCATCTGTATAAAATACGAGGTCTACCTTATTCTTTCTGATAAGCTCTTCAAAATCGTCGATACTGTAAATAATTATACTGTCAGCGGCGTATGCATCCTCAGCCCTGACAAAATTCAGCGGTTTTTCTGTAGCACAGCCGGCAAAAAAAACATTCAACACTAAAACGGCATAAACCAGCTTAAAATATGATATATGCATATACGTTAATTAAAAACAAATATCCTGATTTTGTCAATGCACCGCGTGGCGGGGGCCGGGATTAGGCCGAAACAGCCGGTTTATCTGTTTACAATGGCATTCATACCGCAATTTACCTGTAACATAACATATAATTTTCCGCGCCGTTGAGAATAATTCGGCGGCAAGAAGAGATCGCCATGTTGAAAATGTCCGTTTTTATATCCTTAGTTTTGTGTATTTTGTCTGGCTATGCGCGCCGGCGGGGCCAAAGAAAAATCTCCGCCGAATATTTCGGTGGTGGAAGTTGAATCTTCCGGCCCGCTCTGGGAGGGGGATGGCGGTAAGGTATACGGCTCACTGTGCTTGCACCGGAAGTGGCGACTGCCGGCCGGAATGATCTTTCCGTCAACCGTACTTGACGGGAGTATCTTTATAAATACGGTGATGAGTTTCTGGTATAAGCTGTCAATATCGAAGGCATTGTACCGGAAGAACTCTAACAAGGTAGCGTTCGGGTTTTATTCTAAGGGACTATATGACAGACTTTACTCCCCGCATGTCGGGCCGCATGACGAAACCCGATGATGGTAGAGAAATTAACCCAGGCTGCGCCCTGCGTCCTGTTGAAACAAGGTGAAAATTATTCTAAGATGTTATTGATGAAGGGGAAACGAAGTTTCCCACGAACATGGAAAGACCCCCTCTTGTCGTTTGATATTTTGATAATTATTGTAACGCAAGCCGTAAGGTTTTTTTACCAGTTCATCTCTTTAGCTTAAGAACTTGCAACTCACAAGTTACTTATGCATCATGGAGGAAAAAGTATGAAAGTAAGGGTATTCGTGGTTTGTGTTCTGTCGGTTCTTGCCGTTCTCCTGACGGCGGGGTGCGCGAAAAAGACGGCGGTTGAGACGGTTGAGGCGGAGGAAGTGGTTGTTGTGGAAAATGCGGCGCCGAGAGATGCCGGGTTTGGTTACACGATGCGTGTCGGGATGTGGCTCTATGTCATTGAAAGCGACACGGGCGCGAAGACTGATGTTACAAAGGCGGTCGAATCGCTCCCGCTTGGCGAAAAGGTGCGGTTGGTCGAGGAGGAAACGCGGAAAGCGGTAAATCCTTATGATGGCCAAATCTACGATTATTACCGCGTCCGGCGTGATACGGGGAGTGAAGGCTTTGTTTTTGCGAATCAGTTGACCGTCAACAGTGTGCCGGCTGTCGTTGTTGATGAAAAGGCGAACCTCTACCGCAGTCCCCGTAATGTTGACGCGACCGACTATATTTTGTCCCGCAAGACGGTGTTCGGCGTGTTGCAGGATACTGAAAAAGACGGTTTTATCAGGATAGAGGCCTATGATCCGGAGAAGCAAGCCTACCGGAGAAATTTGTTCATCAAGACATCCGCGATTTCCTACCGTGATGAGGATATCCAGTCTTCCATCTTGTTGCAGATTGCCGAGGCGCTGGATCCGGCGAAAGAGGTAAACCGCCGCGAAGCTTTGCTCGAATCCGCCGTTAAAGACTATCCCGGATCAATTTTCGCCGAAGAGATTCGGGCTCTGTCCGCGCCGGACTCGGCAGTCCCGGCGGAGGTAATAGACGCCACGCTCTTTGTAACCGATGATAAGGTGAACGTCCGCGGAGCCCCGAATGCCTCGGCGCCGGTGATTGCGCAGCTTGCCAACAACACCGAGGTCAAGGCGGTTGGGGTATCGGTTGACGACTTTGTTGTCGGCGGCCAGACAGCGCGTTGGTTTCATATCGCCCAACCGGTAGACGGGTGGGTTTTTGGCGCATGGCTTCGCAGCGGCAGGGCAGATGACAATTAAGGCCGGGCGTGAGTAAGCGGACCTGCCGGCTTAGATAGTTGGCTCGTATCCTGACATCATTCAAACTGGGCGTAAAACCGTTTAAGTCTAATGCGGGTATCAGATGAATAAGGTCCGCAGATTAACGCAAACGAAGAAAAAAATCAGCGTAATCAGCGGATAACTAAAGATGGTCTGCGGATTTTCCTTCGTTACAACGATGTCAGGATACTAGTATCTTGCGTCAACCAAATATTAGTGTATGGTCTTTTCAATTTGATTCTCGCATCATTGGTGGAAAATTGCCAGTAACCACAGGCCATTAACAGCTATCAGTTTCATTGTTCCGCGTCTCCCCGCCCAATCCGGCCAATTTATCCGGTTTGCGCGGAGTCTGATTCCTTTAAGGAGGCCAGGGCGGCGGCAAGGCCCTCCCATTCACGGGAGCAGGCGTAGAGTTCGGCGGAGACGGCGGCAAGGAGATCCTTTACCTCGCGGGTCTTTTCGCCGGATGTGTACACCTCGCTCGCCGCGAGCCGGTTTTCCAGCGCCGTCTTTTCCCCTTCAAGGGCGGCTATACGCTCAACAAGGGCAGCTTCGGAGCGGAGAAGGCGGCGGAGCGCGGCGGCCTTCTCCTTCGCCGCTTTGCGCTCAGCGCCTCCCTCCCCCGCGCCGGGCAGCGTTGACGCCGGGCAGCGGGCATCAGGCCAGGACGCAGGCGATCCGCCGCGAACCGCGGCCCGCTCCGGGGAAACAACAGGGATGTCCGCGCCGGCAGCCGGAGCGCCCCCGCCTTCACCCGTATTCAAACTTGCAGTCGATTCGAGGTAGTCAGCGTAACCTCCGTAGTGAAGCCGGTGGGGACGGCCCGCCTCCAGCGCAAGCGTCTTTTTTGACAGCGCTTCCATGAAGGCGCGGTCGTGCGAGACAAAAATGACAGTGCCCTTGTACGCAAGCAGCGCGTCCAGCAGCACGTCTTTCGCGTAGATATCCAGGTGGTTTGTCGGCTCGTCCATTATCAATAGATTTGCGGGACGCAGCAGCAGGCGGAGCAGGGCCAGGCGGCTCCTCTCGCCGCCTGAAAGGACGGAGACCTTTTTGAACACGTCGTCGCCCCGGAACAGAAACGCGCCCAGCATATCGCGGAGGCGGGGATACATGGCCGACGGGGCCTCCTCCTCCAGGCAGTCCAGCACGGTCCCGTCAGCTTTTGCGCCGCCGGCGGACAGGGTTTCGGCGGCTTCCTGCGAAAAATAGGCGCTCACCACGCCCGCGCCGTAGCTCACCGCGCCCTCGTGCCCGCTATCCGCCCCGGATATTATGCGGAGCAGCGTGCTCTTGCCCGCGCCGTTGGCCCCCACGACAAGGAGGCGCTCTCCTGTCTCAAGGCAGAGGTCAAGGCCGGACAGCACACGCTTTTCGCCGTAGCTCCGCCCTACCCCTTCCAGTTTGAGCGCGATCCGGCCTGAGTGAGGAGGTTCCGGCAGCTTTATAGAGATTTTTTTAAGGCTCTCCGGGATTTCTATGCGCTCCATCTTTTCCAGCTTCCTGATACGCTCCTGTACCATGGCGGCCTTGGTAGGTTTGTAGCGGAAGCGGCGGATCAGGTCCATAGAGCGCGCGATCTCTGCCTGCTGCCGCTTGTACGCCGAAACGAGGCTTTCCACCTCTACAGAGCGGCGCTTCTCGTAGTCCGTGTACGAGCCCGGATACCGTCTGAGCCTCCCCTGAAACAGTTCGTAAACCTCGTTCACGCACCTGTCCAGGAAGTAGCGGTCGTGCGACACGAGCAGGAATGCCCCGCCTGATTTCCGCAGCCACCCTTCCAGCCAGGCGCGGCCTTCTATATCCAGGTAGTTGGTCGGCTCGTCCAGCAGCAGGATGTCCGGGTTTTCCAGCAGCGCCTTGGCAAGGGCTATGCGCATCTGCCACCCGCCTGAAAATTCTTCGGTATACCGTGTAAAATCACTTTCCGCAAAGCCGAGGCCGGTAAGCGCGAGCGCGATCCGCTTGTCTATCTGCCAAAAGCCCGCGCTTTCAAGGGTTTCGTTTATCGTTTCCGCCTCGGCAAGCAGCCTCTCCGTCCCGGGGCCGTCAGTTTTTACGCTTTCAAGCTGGTTTTCTATCCCTGCACGGCGTTTTTCCAGCGCGTCAAAGCGGGCAAAGGCGGTTTTTGCCTCGTCCATGAGTGTTTTTCCCCGGTGTACCAGGCCGGATTGCGGCAGGTAGGCGATTGTCGCTCCCTTTTCAAGCGCCCTCTCCCCCCTGTCGCAGGCGATTATGCCCGCCATCACCTTCATCAGCGTCGATTTTCCTGAACCGTTGGCCCCGCAAAGCGCCGCGCGTGTCCCAGTTTTGAGTTTTATGTCGGCGTTTACCAGTATGTCCCTGTCCCCAAATCCCAGCGTTACGCCTGTAAATTGAACAAATGCCATCGTCCAATCGTAGCGCAGCGCCGGGTATTTTTATACGGGGGAATGAACAGCAAAAAAAGAGGAAGAAGCGCCGCTGTCACCCAGCGCCGCTTCTTCCCTGTTACCACCTACAGTACGATACTTGCCTGTTCCTTGCATAAACAACGCAAAGGGTCAGGCTCCGGACACGTTTTTGCATAACTATGCCCAAAACAAAACACCAGGCAACAAGCGCCGTTCCCAAACCCCAATATTCCATTGCTCATTGCTCATTGCTCATTCCTCTCTTGCCCCTCCCGGGGAGATTTTGTATAAAAATAGGGGTATGGAAATCGTTGTCAAGTTCGCGCCGTCCGCGTTCAAACATGGGATCACCGGAGAGGATATATACCATGCGCTGAACAATGCGGAATATGACGATGTTTTGGACGATGACCACACGAAACACCTGGTAATGGGATTTGACCGCAGGACAAACTTGCTGGAAATTTTGTATAATGTCATTGATGAGCAGACCGTCAGGGTATTTCATGCCATGAAGTGCAGACATATCTTCCGCGTTTTGCTTGAAAAGTAGGAGAAACCGATGCCCGATTATACCGATAAAGAGTACGATGCGCTGGATGAATACTATACCAAAAACCCGCCCAAGGTTTCCGGCGGCGGAAAAAGCGGCTTCTTTGCGAAACACAAGGGGCGCATCATCATCGTGGACAAGCTATCCGCGGACTTGCTGCGCGTCAAGGCCGCGGCGGAGCATACCGCGGCTGGGGCAATCATCGGCGCGGAAAGCGAATGAGCCTCCCCGCCGCAAGCGCGCAAACAAGTTTGCGGCGGGGTATTAAACCCCAAGGCAGAATAAAAAATGGAGAATGACAGGAAATCCCCGCCATTCTCCATTATACATTCGCGCGCGGCGCGGAAGCCGCCCTCGGCGGTATGGGCGCCGCTTCTTCCCTGTTACCACCTACAGTCCGATACTTGCCTTGCTGCCCTTACTTCCCCGCCTAAACGGGAACGGTTACCGTTTAGGATGTTGTATTTATTCCTCCTGTCGCTTCGATGACAAGGCCGCTATAGGTATATCCCTTCGTATATACCGTTCCGGTAACGTTCATCGTCCCGGAGCCGGCGACATTGCCTGAGAACGTAACATTCCCGCTCACCGCGCCATTCCACGTTATCGGCCCCTCAATCGTAAATAGGTTTTCATTCGTAAGATGCTCGCTGTAGCCGCCGTACATACGGAACTCGCCAGTGAAAATCCAAATATCGTTGCCGGTATTGCCGCTGACTGAGCCGCCGTACATATTTACAATGCCGCCACCATAATTACCATTAATACCGGCGGAAACACCGCCCCCGTACTTGCCGGTATTGCCACTGATGGAACCGCCGCGTAAATTGACTATACCGGTACCGCTGGCGGCAACGGCACCCCTTCGGGCGGTATTACCGGTCACCGAGCCGCCCTCCATGTTAAACGTTCCTCCATTATCGACATATACCCCGCCGCCGGCGGCGCCGCCGTTCCAGATATAGCCTATATTATTCCTCACCTCTGAGCCGTCATACATGGTGAAGGTTGCGCCGGTTCCGGTAATATGTACCCCCAAGCCGTGTATACTGCTGTTGGTCTTGACATCGTTCTTCTCTATGACCGCTCCGGTTTCCAGTACCAGCGCGCCCCCCGCAACCACCTTTACCAAGGGCGCGTTGTTGTCGTTGCTATCGTTATCCGTATTACTCAGCCCCTTCAAGGTGATGTTCTTCAGCGTCAGGGTAACCCCGTCCCCCACGGTAATGAGGGGGCTGCCCGTCGCCGACCCTGTCAGGTCTACCACCCTGCCCCCGCCGTCTATGGTTACGCTGGCGGGGCTGGTGTCGGTCTCCTGTTCCTCATGCTTGAGGATCAACCCTGTTGTCCCTAGGTCCTTGTCGACGATCAGTTGCACGTCCTCTTCGTTCGCCGCCGCCAACGTAAGGGTCAGGGATGCCTCGCCCGCCGCCGCCTTTATCAAGTCGATGACGCTGTCACCCGCCGCTGTGGAACTCCCTGAGAAGGGGATCGGTTCGAATTCCGCGCTAACCTCTACGTTCTCCGCCGGCATCGTGAAGGTGTATGGGCCGGAACCGCTTACGCTTACCGGGCTGCTATCCGCTTTGGTAACGGTGAGGCTGTTCGCCTTAAGCCGACAGCCCTCCGCCGGATTCACCGTCAGGGTAACGGTCGTCTCTGCCGTCGCGTTGTAGAGGCCGGCGCTAACGGAACCGTTGGTTAGCTGCCCTATTGTTACGCTATAAAGGGTACCGTTATCCCCGTCAGAGGATTGTCTAAATCCCGCGGTAACCGTTACATCGGCGGCGGGCATCGTGAAGGTGTATGGGCCGGAACCGCTTACGTCTACCGTGCCGCCCCCGTTTTTGCTAACGGTGAGGCCCGCAAGACTATAGTTCTCCGCCGGGCTTACCGTCAGCGTAATTGGCGTCTCCGCCTTCGCGCTG
>JAIRMP010000071.1 GCA_031258615.1 Spirochaetaceae bacterium
TGGAGCCATCTTCGGAGTTTTCTATTATTTCATCCAGTTCGGCCTGTTTCTCCGAAGTCAACGGCTCAATTTCTTCAATAGCCTTTTGTTCATCATGGAAATATTCTTTAGTAATAATACTGCGGGGAATAAGTTTCCCTTTCCGTCCGGATTGCCGCGGCGCTGGTGAAGCGTTAAGCGCGGCTTATGTTTCCCAATACGTGACTTGCCATTTACCGGCGCCGCCGTACAAAATCACAGGGTTCCTGCCTCGTATTCCACGCGCACCGGTTCAAACTCATCGGGGTTCATGGATAGTACAACATTGAAATATGTACCATCCGGTGATTTGCACTGTATATCAAAGCGAATCTGTCTGTCGTGCAGGTTATCGATGGGCGGCTCGTTAGCAATTATTGTAACGGATTCGACCTCTCTGCCTATCAACGCCGAAAGCAGCTTTGCCAGAGCGCCGAGTGATTCAGGGGTGTCTTTTGTGAAAACCGCCTTGAACACGTTGTCCAGGCATATATCAATTAGGTCTTCCTGTTCGTCCAGATGTATAGCCATATTTATTACCTCGGTGAAAGCAGTATAGAGTATCGGGGCGGGTTATTCAATCGACACTGTAGCCGCGTGCGGAGGCTCATGGGGGGGGGGGGGGGAAGGTCAAGGTGGCAAGCGCGAAGGTGGCAAGCGCTACGCGCTTGACTAGGCAAACTCCAACCGTTGTTGTGGAGGGGTGTGGCAAGCCTCGTCATTGCGAGTCGGCTCGCACAGTTGATTGCTTCGCTTCGCTCGCAATGACGGCTCCTACCGTTGTTGTTCACGAGAGGGCGGGTGATGGGTGGTGGTGGGCGGGGATGGTAGATTGCGGGGACAATCGCACCGCTGCCTGCGTATTTTTTGCGGACCGGACTGCTGCCGGGGACTTGTTGGCTGACTGTTATTTGTGATAACGTATTCAAAGGGGTTTTGCGATGAAAAGAGGCCGTGAAATAAGCGGAACAAGCAAGTTACTTGTAAGCTTAACGGAATTCGAAGCGGGGCGGGCTGAGCAAACGGAGCGTTGCCCGGCGTTTGAATTCCATATCCGGGGCGAAGTCCGCGCCCTGCACGGACTTGACAAGGAGCTTTTTACGCTTACCGGCAACGTGATACTGGCCGATTTCCGCGCTGTGCGCGAGCTTGCCGCCAAACTAAACTCAGGGCACGATCTAAAAAAACACCCCGAAAAGGCGGTCAGCGCCGGCAAACTGAACGCGATGGGCCTTATCGACGAGATACTACACTACCTTGTCGGGCAGTACCGCCGGCAGGTACAGCCGGACCTGTTTGAAAAGGCGCTGACGAGACTCGAAAACTCGCTTGGGCCGGCGAAGGCGGCGTTTCTGCTGGAAACCTTTTGTGAGGAATTCCCGCCAAAGGCGGTCTATGCCGGCAGTACGGGAGTTGGCGAATACCTCAAAGGGAGCGAGGGGACTCTGAGCCACCGGGCAATGGCGCTTGAGGAACTCCTTATGCTGGCGATCGCGAACCTGAATCCCGCTTTTAAGCCGTTCCTGTTCCTGTTCGACGACGCCCCGCTCCAGGCAAAGACGGCGTATAACAGAGCGATGGACGAACTTCGCGCCTACCTTGCCGAATGCCCGGCGTTCGGCCCTGACGGAAAAAACCTCTGGGACCTGCTCCGCGAACCGGCCCTTGCCTGCCCCGACTCGCTTGAAGGCCAGCTTAAATGGATGCGAGGGCGCTGGGGACTCTTGCTGCAAGACTTTTTGCCCCGCCTCCTAACCGGCCTTGACGTGATAAGCGAGGAGGAAAAGCCCCGCTGGAACGGCGCGCCCGGCCCCGCCGAGGCGTACAGTTACGGCTATTTACAGAACGAGTACGAGAATTTTAGTCAGGATATGGAATGGATGCCGCGCGCCGTGCTTATGGCAAAGAGTACGCTCGTCTGGCTCTGGCAGTTGACCCAAAAGTACGGGCGCGAAATACGGAAGCTGGACGAGATTCCGGACGAGGAACTTGACGAGCTTGCCCGGCGCGGCTTTACCGGCCTCTGGCTGATAGGACTTTGGGAGCGGAGCGCGGCCTCGCGCACGGTAAAGCAGTGGAAAGGCAACCCCGAGGCGGCGGCAAGCGCGTACAGCCTGTACGACTACGACATCGCAAACGAGCTGGGCGGCTGGGGGGCGCTCCGCGGCCTGCGGGACCGCTGTATGCGGCGCGGCATCAGGCTGGGAAGCGACATGGTGCCGAATCACACAGGCATCGACTCAAAGTGGATAATAGAGAACCCCGACCGCTTCCTTCAGCTTGACTACCCCCCTTACCCCCAGTACTCGTACAACAGCGGCAACTTGTCGAACCACCCGGACATCGTTGTTCAAATTGAGGACCACTACTACGACAATTCGGACTGCGCCGTCGTCTTTCACCACTATGACAGGAGGACAGGCAGGCGCCGCTACATATACCACGGGAACGACGGGACATCAATGCCGTGGAACGACACGGCGCAGATAGACTTTCTGAACCCGGAAGCGCGGGAGGCGGTGAAAGATGCGATAATCGGCGTGTGCAAACAGTTTCCGATAGTGCGCTTCGACGCGGCGATGACGCTGGCAAAGCGCCACATCCAGCGGCTCTGGTACCCGGAGCCCGGCCGCGGCGGGGATATATCCAGCCGCGCCGAACACGCGATTTCCACTGAGGAATTCAACCGCCGTATTCCAAACGAATTCTGGCGGGAGGTTGTGGACCGTTGCGCCGCCGAAGCGCCGAACACCCTGCTGCTGGCGGAGGCGTTCTGGATGATGGAAGGCTACTTTGTCCGCACGCTGGGTATGCACCGCGTCTACAACTCGGCGTTTATGAATATGCTCAAGAACGAGGAAAACCAGAAGTACCGCGACACGATAAAGAACACGCTCGCCTTCGACCCGGAAATCTTAAAGCGCTTTGTCAACTTTATGAACAACCCGGACGAGGAGACCGCCGTAGCGCAGTTCGGCAAGGGGGACAAGTACTTCGGGATATGTACGCTGATGGTCACGATGCCTGGCCTGCCCATGTTCGGACACGGCCAGATCGAGGGGTACGAGGAAAAGTACGGGATGGAGTACCGCAGGGCGTACCGGGACGAGAAGCCTGACGCTTACCTTGTCGAAAGACATGAACGGGAGATTTTTCCGCTGATGAAACGGCGTATGCTGTTCTCAGGCAGCGTCAATTTCCGCCTGTTCGATCTGTGGCGGGACGGGCATGTAAACGAAAATGTCTTTGCCTATACAAACCGTGTTGATATGGACAGGACGCTGGTACTTTACAACAATTCGTACTACGAGGCGTCGGGCTGGATAAACTCAGGCAGCGTGGATATTCCGCAAAAGGACGGCGCGGGGCATAGCAGGGACAGCCTGGCGCAGGCCCTGTTGCTGCGTGACGACCCGCATTACTTCGCGCTTCTCCGCGAGATGCGGAGCGGGCAATGGTTTATCCGGTCAAATAAGGATATGTTTGAACGGGGGCTTTTCATAAACCTTTCGGGTTACGAGGCTCAGGTTTACTTGGACATATACGAGGTGGAGGACGGCGATTTCTCGACATGGGCGCGCCTTCACGCTGAATTAAACGGGGCGGGAATGAAAGACCCCAAGGAGGCTTTGGAAGATATGTTGTTGGATGAGATTTTTGTACCTTTCTGTGATCTTTTCAGGTGGGAGCGGGTTGAGGACGCGCGGAAAGTTTTTTCAGGCGAGTCTGACGGACCTGACGCGGAAACGCTGGGGGCGGTTGAAAGATTCCTTGCGGCCGCAAAAGAGCTGCGCAAAGAGGCGGCCTACGATCCGTTTGCCGGCGGCAAAGGGGACGGCGCTGCCGTGGATGTCAAAACGGCGGTCGCTCGCTGGGAAAAGGCTCTGCGCGCTTACGCGGCGTCGTTCAAGGACGCGGCGGCTCAGGCCGGTAAAAGTGACTTTGCCGCCGGACTGAGGGACGGGCTTGCAAACGGGTTTCAGCTTAACGCCTTTATTTACGGCTATACTGTGTTCGGCCTTTGCGCGTCGATCGCGGGAAAGAACGCCACCGGCGCGGAGGCGGTAACCCTGTTCGAGTTCTGGCATTTTGACCGCAAGACGCGCGAATGTTTTGAGGAGCTGGGGATTGACGGAGGCGCGGCGTACCGCTTTATCGAGATAGCAAAGGCCGTTACCCGCCGCCTTGTACACGGCAAAACTGGGGTGAAGGCTGAGTGGGCCAAATCAGGCGGCACGGTGACCGCCCTTTCGATCGCGCAAAATGTCCATGATTCGGAAGATTTCCGCCGCCTGATAGGCGTAAACGAGTGGGGAGGCGTTGATTGGTTCAACAAAGAAGCCTTCGAGGAAGCGCTGTTCTACGCGGCGGCGATCGCGTCGGGCTTCGCCGGTATAGATGCTGTTTCCACCGTTTTTACGGAACTTTCCGGGGCGGAACTGAAGTCAGAATACAAACTGCCGGAGCTTATCAAGGCGCTGGGCGGCAAAAAATCCGTCAAAAAAGCGGCCGCGCCTGCCGCCGTCAAGCCTGACGCGGAAAAGAAAGACACGACCAAAAAAACCGCCGCCGCTTCCAAGCCTGCTTCCGCAAAGAAAAAAAGCTAAAAGGTGTCAGGCCGCCTGCAATGCGTCTAAACGTCTATGCGCAAATCGCTTGCAGGCCGCGCCTGGCGGCGGGGTGGTTCATTCCGGTCGTGTATTAACCATGCGTGTTACTTTTTGCTGTAAATTTTTATGTTGTTCTGGAACATAATGCCAAAAGTAACGAGGGTGTCCGGCTCAAAGAAATGCGGGGTAGCCCTAAGGAGTATGCGGCAGAGTTTGTTCCCTGCCTTAAAATCAACGCCAACATCAATAGGCAAACTGATGTAGGGATCCCCTTTGGTGTCTGGCATACCGGACGAGGCGGGGATCATACTGAAAAGCGGAATATGAAAGTTCATCCCGGCTCCGAGATACAGCCATTCGAGGCGCGGCATATTGACGTGCGCTGAAATGGGAAGCGTGAGAGCAATGGGAGTCCTCATCACATCGGTAAGAGTTGTATTGGTGTCCGATAAATCAACCTTGTTATTCACTGACATGATTTCATAGACATAGAGGCCGGTACTTGCGGAAAGCCAGTACAGAATGTAAAAGTCGTAGTTTACTCCCACATAGGCATCCACAATAAAATAAGAATCCTTTTCTAACTGAAAAGCATCGCCTTTCATGTTAAAGCCGCCGCCGCCGCTGAACCCAAGCAGCATATCCAACGACTTGTACTTATGGGTATTTTCTGATGCAGGTGTTTCCTGCGCGAATCCGAACGAGCATAGCACAACCGCCAAAACCACAGCATTTACCACTTTATTCATAAAAAACTCCTTAAAGTGTATCAAAAAACTAAAATTGTGATTTTTAAAATCACTGATAATGTTATACCCAGAAATCGCGGCTTTCGTCAATGGATATTTTCCGGAAACTGTTTTACAATTAAGCACGATGAACACGCTCACCGAAAATGCCCCGTGCCCGTACAACGGACGCTGCGGCGGCTGTCCGATGCAAGGCGTTGCTTACGAGAAACAACTGTTAAACAAAAAGGAATTTTTATGGAAAGCGTTCTCCCGCGCCGGCATTTCAGCCATACCGGATATCAAGGTGGTCCCGTCCAGTCCATTTGAGTACCGCAACCGCGTCCAGTTTCATCGCGTTCCTAGGTGCGCGGAAACTGGGCTGCCAGGCGGAAAACCGCGTATGCGCCCCCTCAAACTTGAGCGGGAAGCGGAGGCGCTTTGCGGGTTTATGACGCGGAGCGGGAACAAGAGCGCCGCGGAAATTGTCCCTGTAAACGACTGCCTGATCGCCGACCCTTCGATACGGCAGGCACTGAAGACTTCAAGTATCACGATTCCCATCGACAGGGACCGCTTCTCGGTGTACGGCAGGGATTCCACGCTGCTTGTGGAGGGGCGGGCTTCCTCCGGCGTTACCCGCATACATCAAAAGGACATACGGATAGACGCCGGTACTTTTTTCCAGAGTAACGGGGCGCTGCTGGAACTGTTGATAGACGAGCTATTGAGCATAGCGGGGACGGCCGACAGGCGGCTTCCGGCGGCAGACCTTTACTGCGGCGTTGGAACCTTTGCCGTGTACCTCCAGGATATATTTGAACGGATAGACTTGCTCGAGGCAAACAAGGCCGCCCTGAACCTTGCCCGCGTGAATGTGCCGTTAGCAAAAGCCCGGTTCTCAGGCCAACGCGATACTGTGTGGGCGATGAATGCCGGGAAAGCGGCCCGTGAGCCTTACGGTTTTGCCGTTGTTGACCCAAGCCGTCAGGGTTTAAGCGGGGCTATGTGCCGCTTCCTCCGTGACAACTGTGAAATCCTCTGCTATGTATCCTGTAACCCACTCACCCTCGCCCGCGACGTGGTCACGCTACTTGACCCGGAGGCTCCGGACGGCCTAAGACTCGAATCATTGACTTTTTATGATTTTTACCCGCAGACACACCACATAGAATCGCTGGCCGTTTTTACCCGCAAAAAGAAATGCTCTCCACAAAGCCGCCCGCCTATGCGCAAATGAACATCCTCCCGCCCTGAAGGGCATAGCTTACCAACTTCTATCGACCGCTGTAACGCGCGATTTTTTTTCATGGGCTTTCAGCGTTTTTTTCAGACGGGTAGCGTTTTTTTTGACAATTAGGCGCGCTGGTTATAGTTTTTAACCGGTGTAATCAGAGGCAGCTTTTTATAATAAGCAAAACGGCGTACAATGAATGTATGAAAAAGCGTCTTTTACCGCTTGGTGTGCAGAGCTTCTCCAAAATACGGGAAGCGGAATGTGTCTACGTCGACAAGACAGAAAGGATTTATCAGTTGGTCACCGGAGCTATGGGACCTGTATTCCTAGCCCGCCCGCGCCGGTTTGGAAAGAGCCTGCTATGTTCCACCCTCGCCGCCCTTTTTGAAGGGCGGCGGGAACTGTTTGCCGGCCTCGCGGTAGACTCATTTGGCTGGGCCTGGAAAAAACACCCCGTCATCCACATAGACTTAAACCCTGCCAACTATTTGGGCGGCAAGGTTGAACTGGTGTCCGTTATCAATATGTACTTGGATGAGGCGGCGGAAAAAACCGGTGTACAGTTAATGGGCGATACCATATCCACGAGGTTCGCGTATCTTATACAGGCGGCCTACGGCGCGTTCAGCGAAAAAGTTGTCGTTATAATTGACGAGTACGACAAGCCGCTGTTAGACACGATAAATGACCGTGAACTCCATGAAGAATTAAAAAATATGCTGCGCGGCTTTTACGGCGTGTTAAAGTCAAGTGATAGATTCCTGCGCTTTGTGCTGCTGACCGGCGTTACAAAGTTTTCCCAGGTGAGTATTTTCTCGCAGTTGAATAACCTGAACGACATCTCGTTAGACCCTGATTACTGCGACCTGTGCGGCATAACGCAAGAAGATTTGGAAACCTGCTTCCAGCCGGAAATAGAGCGTATTACCACGGAGAACGGCCTTGACAGGCAGGAGTATATTGACAAGTTAAAGCGCTTCTACAACGGCTACCGCTTTTCAAAAAAAGACGTTACCGTGTACAACCCGTTCGGCCTGTTGAATCACTTCAATAAACATGG
>JAIRMP010000085.1 GCA_031258615.1 Spirochaetaceae bacterium
TAAGTCCAAAGGCCACAATGATGATGTCATCAAATACATCAGCGGCGACAACCAGGGCTATACCGGAAGTTTCGCCGAGTGGTTTGACGAATAACCGGCGTACCTCCCGGCGCACATCATAGCCGGGAAAAAAGTCCTGAAGTTTGCGCAAAGCAAGCCGCTTCGCGGCTTGTGACGCAAACTTCGGAGACAAGCGCGGAGCGCTTGTTCAGCCGCCTTCGTCATTGCGAGCGCCCTGCGGGTACGAAGCAATCCAGTCAAATGATTCCCCTTCCGGATTGCTTCGCTGTTTCCGCATCTTTTTATTCGCAAAGTCTGGTTTAATACCCCGCAGCAAATAAAATTTGCGGCAGGGTATTAAACCCCGGCGCGGAATAAAGGAAACCGTAGGTTTCCGGCAACCGCAAAAATGTGGGCGAGGAGGCCCTGGTTTTGTGGGACGAGGGCGCCCAGGTTTGGGGGGTAGCGAAAGACGCCCTAAGCCCGCTTGCGGGCGGCGGCGGCTGGAGCGTAGGGGGGCGCGGCGACAACGGCGGCGGTTTGCGAAAACAGTTTGGAAATTGCGCCCCCCTTCTTAGTGAAGAGTGAAGAGTTAATAGTGACAGGGTATCGCATGGGAATGAAATCATTCTTCACTATTAACCCGCTTGCTTTCACGCTTAGCGGATGACAAGGACGACTCCTCAGCTATTGGCGTACGTTTGGTGCAGGCCGTGCCTGCCCTGCCCTTGACGTTTTGGTTGGCATAAAAATATACTTACGGGAACGCTTATTTATACGAACAGTCTTTGGGAAAAATCGGGAAAAAATTTTGAAAGGGTCAACATCACGGGCAGGCTTGTACCTGGAACTGTTAAGGTATCTTAAATTTCCGCAGGCCCTGCCAAAAATTTTTAATTACATAAAGAGCAAACTGTTGAAGCCGCTGCCCCGCAACCCCTGCTCACGCTATTCGCCTGTACAAATGTCGCTGTCAATGGTAAACCGCTGCAATTTACGCTGCGCGTACTGCGGGGACGCGCGGGACGGAACCTTCGATACCGCGCCCAAGAAGGAGTTCACGCTCGAAAAAATAAAGCAGCTTTTCCAGACCCCGCTCTGCAAGAACGCGATGTACGTGAATCTTGCCGGCGGCGGCGAGCCGCTTCTTTGCCGGGACATTGTCGAAATCGTTGAATACCTTGCTTCACGGGGACACCTTACACTCCTTACGACAAACGGCCTCCTGCTGCCAAAATTCATTGAACGCCTGACCAGGGCCGGCCTCAGCAAGATCAGCATTTCAATATATCCGGCAAATATAGATTTTTTACGTGAGAATTTGGCGGCGATGAACAAAGTACACCGCATACAAAATTCCCATGTCATCACACGCTCGGAACTGGAAAAAACGCCGCAGGAACTGGCCGGCCTGGTTGACTTTGTTTACAGGGCGGGCAGCACAAGGCTGCGGCTCTGGAATTGCCGGCCTTTCGGAAGGAAGCAGGATTCTTCGGAAAGTTTTACGAGCGAGCTTCCCGCGTTTCAGGATTTCTACAGGGAAATGTCAAAAAAGTACAGGAGCTTTATCGACTGGCAAGGTTTGCATACGGAAAGCGATAAAAATATAAAGTCAAAAAAAATATGCAGGGAATTGTGGCAGCTTGTCCCTGTAGACGGCGGCGGCGGCATCTCAACCTGCTGCGGGACAGTAATCAACTTGCGCGCGGACATAAACGCGTTCACCAGCACATCGGAAGAAATATTTAACCATCCGGCGATTGTAGAGCTCAGAAAAAAATTCACTGACCCGGACGCGGAACTGCCGGATATGTGCAGATACTGCAACCTGCTGGAAGACGCCCCAATGTGACGAGGGCGGCGGCCCGCCGCTTTCACCCGTTGCCTTAAATCTGATAATGGCGGTTGACTTGCGGGCGCGGTGGTGGACACATTTACCTTTTCGCGCCTATATGCTATGCTGGATTCACTTTTCATAAAAGGAGAAATATATGAAAAAGCGTACTATTGTATTTCTTTGCATGATGGCTGCCGCGGTTACGGTTTTCGCTAAACCACAGCAACAGGCAGGCGGAGATGATTCGGGCGACATTTCACTTGAAAAAATTCACGCAAAGAAAAGGTTTGTGCTGGGGCTTGACGATTCGTTTCCGCCTATGGGTTTCCGTAACGAGCAGAACGAAATTGTCGGCTACGATGTCGATCTGGCAAAGGAAGTCTGCCGGCGTCTGGGCTGGGAACTGGTTCTTCAGCCGATAGACTGGAACGCTAAGGAACAGGAGCTTGCTACGGGCGAGATTGACTGCATCTGGAACGGTTTTACAATTACGGACGAGCGCAAAAAGGCGCTGCTGTTCAGCCCGCCCTACCTGAAAAACGCGCAGGTTATCGTTGTAAAGCAGGACTCGCCCATCAATTCGTTGTCGGACCTTGCGGGAAAGCGTGTCGGTACGCAGGCCGGCTCCTCTTCGGTTGACGCGATAGACGAATCGCCGGAATTCAAGAATTCCTTGCGTGAGATCATCGAGTACAAAGATTTCCTGACAGCCCTCATGGACCTTGACGCGGGCGGTGTAGACGCTGTGGTTGCCGACCTTGTCGTGGCAAACGACAGCATAGGCCGTTCCGGTAAGCCGTTACGTAAACTGCGCGAAACGCTCGTTGAGGAAGAGTTCGGCATCGGCTTCCGCAAAAACGACCTTGCCCTCGAACAGGAAGTCTGGAAGACGCTTACCAACATGGTAACGGACGGTACTGTCGCGCAAATCTCGGAAGTCTGGTTCGGTGAAGACATCTCCGTAATCGGAAAGTAGTTTTTTTGAAAAAGGGAAGCGTCGAATCGCAGGAAGCGCGTTTTCAATCCTTGCGGCGGCGCTCCCACCTCCATAACATTTATCCCGCATTGTGAAAAATTTATTGGTTTCCATTTTGGGCGGCGCTGTCGCGGGCTGGGTTACAAACTCAATTGCAGTCGGTATGCTGTTCAAAAAATTCTTTGGCCGCTGGGGCGGGGTAATCGAAAGCGGTTACAGGGAGTTAATTCAAAACCTTTCGCGCCTGGTTGAACAAAAACTGATAAACGCGCGGACACTCGAAAGCGAAATTCAAAAACCTGCCTTTAACGATACCCTGCGCCGTTGGGTAAAAGAAATACTGGAAAAAGAATTACCGGAAAAAACAAAAAATTTGCGCGTCAAAGACATACCGGGAATCGATGAGACGATAGATAGGCTTACCGCTTATTTTGAACGGGAAAGAATCGCGCCTGTTGCGCTAAGCGGCATAACGGTTAGCCGGATTCTTTCGGAAGAGTCGTATCGCCGCATCGCGGAAAAAAATTCAAGCAAGATACTTTCAAGCGCCGCGGAACACAAGAGCATGATCGCCCAAACGCTTAACGCTTTTTTTTCGCTCCGCGCGTTCGACGATATACTTTCAAAAAATGTTATCACTCAGATCAAGGCAAACATAAACGAAACGGTTGAGAAAATAAATTTTTCAGATGCCGGTATAGAAAATTGGATAGATAATTATTTTGAAACTTTTTTTTCCATAATCGGTATAGACGATATAATAAAAAAAATCGAAGATGCCGCCCGCCAGGTGCGGATCGGCGACCTTGCACGCTGTCCCCAAGTGACGGCGCGGCTGATCCTAAGCCATCTCGCGGACTTTCTGGAAAGCGGCCCCGGCAGGGATTTGCTGAGCGGCGCCGTCCACGCTCTTATCGGTGCCGCTGAAACGTTTGACACAAAGGTCCGCGACATACTACATCCCGATCTGACTGAAAACCTGAATGTCTTTATAAAACGCGCCGCCCCGGAACTTATAGACAGGCTGATACTGTTTGTCATCGACCAACGGTACGAAATCGACAATCTGATAAACGAGGCCGCCGCGCTGCATTTTAACAGCGGCGGCAGGGAAAGCAATCCTATGCGGGCCTTTGTATTCAGGACCGTTTCCAGGAGTACAGGTTTTGCAGATAGAATTATCGAAACCCTGTCTAACTCTCGCCGCGGCGCGGGCGAAAAACTTGCCGCCGAATTTACAGCTTTTATAAAAAAAACAAGCGTGGGCCAAATCGTATCGGCGCTGAAAGAGGCTGGCCTCCTGAATGCGGATGACATCTCAGCCGCCGTACCAGGGTGGCTCCGCACCCTACAGCCTGAAAACAGTAAACTTTTTACATCAATTATTGACGCAAAATTAAAAAACATATTTCCGGACAAGTTCATTGATTTTTCTTTTGTAAAAACAAACCTTCTTCCCCGCATATCGGGCGCGCTGAGAGAATTCTTAAAAAACGAATCCAAAAATAACAGGCTGTGTGAAAGAATTAACAATGCCATAGATTCCTATGCGGCAGGAAACATAGGCGATACGATAGATTTTACAAAAATCAGTTTTGATATAAACGAAACGGACGTAAAGAATTTTATTATTCACCGCTGGCAGGATGTGGCCGGGATAAGCGCCGGCAAGCTGCTTCCGGTAACGACCGGTATATTCCCGTGGAATCGTATGGCGGAATCTGTAAAAAATGCCGGAATAAACGGCGTTTACAACATATTGCGGAACGAAGCTCTGTACAACAGGGCGGCGGACGCGGTTCAGAGTCTTATAGCGCGGAATTTGGATACGGTGTTGGGCGGCAGTATTTTTGAGATTGCGAAGAACGAGTTAAACGTTTTAAGCCCGCCGGAAGTAAACAGCATGGTCCATGATTTTATGGGAAAACAGCTAAAACCGATAAACATTATAGGCGCGGTTCTAGGCGGACTTGCCGGGGCTGTTACCGCCGCTGCCTCGTTTTTTTTCGGGCTGCCTTCCGGTTTTCCTATGATGTTTGCCGTTTACGGCCTTGTTTTCGCGCTTGCCGGTATAGGCACAAACTGGATCGCCATAAAGATGCTGTTCCGTCCGTACAAAAGGATCGCGGGGCTTAACTTCCCGCCCTTCATAGGGGTAACGGCGTTGAAACAGCCTGAGTTTGCCGCCGGTATCGCAAAACTTATTCAACAGAATATGCTTAACGAGTCCGCCCTGCGCCGTTTCTATGCGGAAAAAAAAGAAGCTATCTATGCGCAATGCAGGGAACGGCTTTCATCCGAAAATTACAGTTTTATTGACGATTTTTTTTCGGATGACAGGAGGCTTGCGGCGGCTGTGGACGGCGTTCTTGACGCCCTTTCTGATTGGATAAAAAGCTCGCATACAAAACTGGCGGAAGACATAGACAGATACATTACGGACAGAATCGAATCGGGAAGGACGGGAGGTTTTACCGCAAACCTTGCGGAGGCACTGTTTAAAAAATTAAAGAGCGGCGGGGCGGCCTATGCCGGTAAAGAAATCGGCAAAAAAATACAGGAACATATCGCGGATAAAAATTCGCCGGAATACCACTCATCAAAAATAATTGACGCGCTTCTCCCGTTGTTCTGCCAATGCTTACGGCAAAATTTGCAAAATATTATCAATGTAAAAATACCGCGCCGCTATGCTGCGGCATTTAAGAGTTACATAGAAAATCACACCGTCTCAGACCTTGCCGGTATATCAGATTCTTCAGGATTTTTTAACCGGCTTGCGGAAAAGATGGAAAAAATTGGCTGTCTGCCGCAAAGGGCGGCGGCCGCCGTGGCAGGATTTGCCGGAAAACTGAAGACGGACGGACGGCAGTCCCTAAAAAGCTGTTTCGGCGGCGCAATCCCCGCGCTGATCAAAAACAAGGGCAGTCTCTTAAACGGCATGATCTGCCGGCTGGCCGCAAGCCGGAAACCGGAGATCGTAAGCATGATCATGGACGGGTCAGGAGGAGGCTCATTTTTCCACCAGCTTGTAAAACAGGCCGCAAACGCGCTCCTGCGTGGGGATGTTGAAGCGATAACTGACATCGTGATAGACGAAAAACTTTTTCCGTTTCTGGAGGCGCGGCGGGACGCTGTTTTCGGCATACTGAACGGCGTGCTGGAAAGCCCGTTTGGATTTGACTGCAAGGTGTTCAACGAAAAAAATACAATTTTTTCTCCGCCGGTTCTGTCCCGCCTCTTTGCTTCAGAGGGGATACTTCAACCGATAAAAAATCTTTCGCAGGCGTATTTGAATAACATTCTCGGCGTAAAACTAAAAAACCTGCTGTCTCCCGTAAACATGGATACGCCCGATCGCTTCATGGAAAGGGCATCCCCAATAGTAAATATCGTGGTTTCTGAAATCGCGGCACGTCTTGATGACAGCGCCGCTGTAAGCCGGTTAAAAAAATTATTTAATCATATAAGTTCAGAAATATTTGGCGCAGGTATTGAATACTCACTGTTGCGCGGCACAGATATGGAAGCGGAGACCGTTAGAATTCTGGCGGTGTTTTTTAATGACCCCGCCGTGGATAAAACCGCAAATGTCATTATGGAAAATCTCCTGCAAAAAACATTAAGCGACAAAGATTTTTATGAACATGCGCTTTTCCGGCGGGATGTATCGTTTTTCCTGAAAAACTGTGTAAACGAAAACTCCCCATACCTCCCGCGAAATATTTTAGCCGGCCCGCTCCGTGGATTGTTCGGTAACACAGGCCGCCTGATAAGCGCGGAGACAAAGGACGCCGTGTGCGGCGATTATATGCTGCCCGCGATGTTTAACGCCTGCGAGAATCAGTTTCCGAATCTTGTGGATTCACTTTCGCTGTATTCCGTTGTCGAACGTGAAATAAACGTTATGCCACCACAGGAAATAGAGGGGGTTTTTTACAGTTTCGCTGGCCCCTACTTCAAAAAAATCATCCTGTACGGCTGGATTGGCCTGTTTGCCGGCCTTTTAAGTTATGCTGTTAGCTGCCTATTGGCGCTTCCCCCGTAAAACGCCGCAGCACCAGGCTTGCCAGAACCATGCCCGCGGCGGCGGTAACTGTTACCGCGCTGCCGTTTATCACCTTTTTTGACGAGCACCATTCCCTGATGCCGCCATCCCCACCGCCCCCACCGTCCCCGCCGCTCCGTGACGGGCAGAGGCACCCGGCGTTGCCGCAGCCTACGTTTATTTCCGCATGGAGAGGCAGCCTTTCCCTGCTGTAAACAACCGTAAAGTGTCCGGTAAAGCCGCGTTTGCGCAGGCCGCCGCGTACAAGGCGGGCGAGCGGGCAGCCTTCGGTCTCCCAAATATCGGCGGTACGGAGAAGGGTCGGGTCCATCTTTTGCGCCATGCCCATTGACGAAAAAAGTTGTTTTCGCAAACCGGCGCAAAGCTCAATCAGGTCCAGCTTTGGCCCCAGGCTGTCAATCGCGTCAATTACAAAATCATAATTTTCCACGCAAAAGCTGTCCGCCGTCTCCCGCGAAAATGCCTTCTGGTGCGTTATGATTTTGCAGTCCGGGTTTATTTCGGCAAGCCGCGTTTTGAGCGCCGCCGTCTTGGGCTGTCCTATCGTTTTACCGGTAGCCTGCGCCTGCCTGTTTATGTTTGTAACGCATACGAGGTCAGAATCGACCAACGCTACGCTGCCAACGCCCGATCGCGTAAGCGCCTCCGCGCACCAGCTCCCCACACCGCCCAAGCCAAAAACGATAACACGCGCGGCGGCCAGTTTTTGCATGACTCCCGCGCCTGTAATTAATGCAAGCCGCTGGAATCGCGGTGAAAGGGCCGGTTTAGAATCGGAGGCCCCGTCCGCTTTGTCAGTCATCCTGTTTCGCTTGATGTTCCATCGCCTTTTCCACGGCGCGGGCAAGCTGGTCGCCGCAGGAGGTTCCCTTAAATCCGCACTCTATCCCACGGAGGTTTTTTACAAGGTCCGGCGCCGGCATCCCTTCGCACAACTTTGCGATGGCCTTCAGGTTCCCGTTGCATCCGCCCTCAAACTGAATATCCTGTACCTTGCCCCCGTTGATGTCAAAAAAAATTCTTGAGGCGCAGGTTCCGGATGTTTTGTATTCAAACATTATTTTTCCTTTCCTTGTTTACAGGATAATAACAAATTGCCCGATTAACAATGACATTACCCGGAAATCCGGCAATTTTCCCTTTAATTTGGGTCAAACTTTGCGTCGCAATCGCTGTGCGCTTGGACAACCGCTCCGCGGTTGTCTCCGCAAACTCCACCCTACTCACAAGCCGCCCGGCTTGCCGCCGTCAGGGGCGCCTGACGCGCGGTACAGGCGCCCCCGGAGTGGGGGGTAGTGGAAGACCCGCGTAGCGGGGCTGGAACGTAGGGGGGCGCGGCGATTCGGCGGCGGTTTGCGAAAACGGTGTGGAAATTGCGCCCCCCTTCTTATAACCCGCCTGCCTGCCTGCCTGCGGCGCAGGCTAGCCCTCTTTCACGCTCAGCGACTCGCAAGGACAACGACTCAGCTATTGGCGTACGTTCGGTGCAGACTGGACAACCGCTTTGCGGTTGTCTCCGGAGTTTGCTACGCAAACTCCAGGCCGTTGTTACATGTCTTAGCGAAGGGGCATAACCCGTTATCTTTCACGCTCAGCGACTCGCAAGGACAACGACTCAGCTACTGGCGTACGTTTGGTGCAGGCTGGCCTGCCCTTGTTTGGGGGGGTGTTATCGTATATGATTATGACAGGAGAGTGGGTATGGATAGGGATATACTTGTAAAACAGGCCGGGGAGTACCTTAAAAAGGAAAAAAACGCTCACTTCAGGGCGGAAGTGGAAAAGCTGCTTGAGGCGGAGGAGTGGGACGATCTGGAGGACCGCTTTTACCGCAAGCTGGAGTTCGGGACGGGCGGGCTGCGCGGCGTGATAGGCGGCGGCTGGAACCGGATGAACACGTTTGTTGTCGGTTCCGCGACGCAGGGTCTGGCGAACTATGTGATAAAGGCGTTTCCCGAAAAGGCGCGCGCCGGGGAACTTTCCGCCGTGATAGCGTTTGACTGCCGGCATTTTTCGGCGGACTTCGCGGAGGCGGCGGCGCTGATTTTCGCGGCGAACGGCATCAAAACATATCTGTTTTCCGCGCTGCGCCCAACCCCTGAGCTTTCTTACGCGATCCGCCTGTTGAAGGCGGATACCGGCATAGTGGTAACGGCGAGCCACAACCCGCCCCGGTACAACGGTTACAAGGCGTACTGGAACGACGGTTCCCAGGTGATAGAGCCGCACGACACCGGCATCATAGACGAGGTGAACGCTGTTACCGAAATCAAGGAGGTTGACAGGCGGACGGCGCTGGATAAGGGACTGTTAAAAATAATCGACAAAGAGGTTGACGAGCCGTTTCAGGCGATGGTGCGCGGTCATCTTTTTAGGCCGGAGCTTATCAAACAGAAGGCCGGGGATGTCAAAATCGTGTACACGCCGCTCCACGGGACGGGGGCCCTCCATGTCGAAGCCGTTTTGGGCAGCCTGGGGCTAAAGGTACTCACCGTGCCGGAACAGCGCGAGGGTAACGGGGACTTCCCCACGGTAGCGTTCCCCAACCCGGAGGAAGCCGCCGCGCTGGAGATGGCCATCGCCCTTGGGAAAAAAGAGAAGGCCGGCCTCGTGATGGCTACCGACCCGGACGCGGACCGCTTCGGGATAGCGGTTCCCTCCAAAGACGGCGGGGATTTTGCGCTGATAACGGGAAATCAACTGGGCGCGCTGATGGCGGACTACATCCTGCTGTCCCTTAAAGAACTGGGAAAGATGCCGGATAAGCCCGCTATCGTCAACACGATAGTAACGACGGGGATGCAGGCGCGCGTTGCCGCGTTGTACGGCGTGGAATGTATAGAATGTTTGACGGGCTTCAAGTGGATAGCGGACGTGATGAGACGGAGCGAGACGGGTGGTATAAAAAACAATATCGTTTTTGGATGCGAGGAGAGCTACGGATACCTCATAGAAAACGAGGTAAGGGACAAGGACGGCGTGTCCGCCGCGGCGATTACCGCCGAGATGGCGCTGTACTGGGCGAGCCGGGGCAGGACTTTGCTTGACCGCCTCGACGAGCTGTATGAAAAATGCGGTTTCTGGCAGGAAATGGGCGTATCAAAGTATTTTGAGGGGCCGGAAGGCCAGAATATTATGGCCGGTATCATGGAACGCTGCCGTAAAGAACCTCCCGCCGCGCTTGGCGGCGTAAAGGTAGAAAAGATACGGGACATCGAAAGTTCCCTCGCATATCATCCTTCCGATCCGGGGCGCACGGAAAAAATCGATCTGCCAAAGAGCAATGTGCTGCAATTCTGCCTTGAAGACGGCACTGTGGTAAGCGCCCGTCCGAGCGGCACGGAGCCGAAAATCAAATTCTACGCAAGCTGCCGCGCCGCGATAGGCGGCGGTGGGCTTGCCGAGGCAAAGGCCGAAGCCCAAAAGAAACTTGACGCGATCAAAAGCGACATAAAAAAGATTATCGGGGATTAGTGTGGAGCGGAGCAAACCCGGATTACGATCAAGCGTTGCTGTCCTGCTGACTGTCTGTGGAGTTTTATTTTTTTCATGCTCAACACAGCAGCTTGCGATGCGGTCAAGCCCGGAATTTGTAGGCGGCCTGCTGCCCGGCATAATAAAAAAGAATGAGGCCAGGCTGAAAAAGAGGCCGGACGACCAAAAGTTGATACTGGAGACCGGCTCGTACTATGTGATGGATGCTAACGCGTTTGTGCAGGGGCCGGCCTCCATGTTACCGCCTGAAAAGTACGCCGAGCGGGACGGCGAGTACAGCAGGGCTCGGGCTATGTACCTGCGCGGCGCGGAGATTCTGGAAGACGGCCTTGAAAAAAGGCATCCCGGAATACTCCAGGCGGCGCGGGACGCCGCTGCCGGGGTTTCCGCCGGTGAAACGCCCGCCGGTTTTGAACGGCTTACGGCGGAAGATGTTCCGTACATATACTGGCTCACGGCGGCGGTGCTTTCGGCCTTTAGCATAGACCCGCTCGATCTGAATACCGGCATGAAGGTGGGCGAGGTTTCCGCGTTGATAAAGTACGCTTACCGGCTCTCCCCTGACTTTAACGACGGGGCGCTGGATGACTTCTTCATCCTGTACTACGCTTCGCTCCCTGAAGCGATGGGCGGCGACAAAGGGCTTGCCAGGCTGCATTACGACAGGGCTATTGAAAAAACGCGCGGTCTTTCCGCCAGTCCATACGTTTCCTGGGCGCAGGCCGTCTGCATACCTGCCCAGAATTTTCCTGAATTTCAATACAACCTGAACGCGGCTTTGAAAATTAACGCGGACAAGAATCCGTCAAACAAACTTTTAAACGTGCTGGCGCAGCGGAAGGCGCGCCATCTTTTAGATAACGCTGAGATTTATTTTATTGATACTGACGGCGGTGAACAGGAGTGAAAATCCATGAAAAAGACTTTTTCAATCATAGCGGCGCTTTGTTTCTTGCTGATTGTAAGCGGCTCTCTGGCGGCGCAGCAAAGAACGGTAACTATTAAACTGGCCTCCCTGGCGCCGGAAAACACGCCGTGGGGGGCGGCGCTGAACAAGATGGCCGCCGACTGGAGCGCCGCCACGAACGGCGCGGTGAGGGTCATCGTTTACCACAACGGCGTAGCGGGAAGCGAGGCCGATGTTTTGCGCAAACTCCGCCTAAACCAGATACAGGCGGCGGTTTTTACGTCCGCCGGCATGAATTTAATATCAAAAAATATTATAACGCTTAGCTGTCCTTTCCTCATAAGGACGGACGGGGAGCTTGATACTGTCCTCGATAAACTACGGCCCAAGCTGGAAGCGGATATAGGCAGGGCGGGTTTTGTTACGGTTGCCTGGTCAAAGGTAGGCTGGGTCAGATTCTTTTCGCGCAGGCCCGTATTTGTTCCAGCCGACATGAAAAAACAGAAACTTTCCGTTGGTAACGATGTGCCGTCTTTGAACGACGCTTTCAGAACGATGGGGTATCAGCTTGTCGAGACGAACCTTAACGACGTGCTTGTCTCGTTGACCAACGGCGCCATAGACGCAGCCTTCCAGAGCCCCGTAAACGCCGCCGTGGATCAGCTTTTCGGCGTAGCCAAAAATATGAGTTCGGTGCGTATCGCGCCGTTCATGGGAGCGATACTGTTAAATCAGGCGGCGTGGCGGAGCATTCCCGATCGGTACAAGGACGCGCTTATGAAGATTGGCCGCGAAGTGGAAAGACAAAACAATCAGAATGTAAAAAAAATGGAGGATGAGGCGGTGGCGGCAATGCTGAAAAACGGCCTTGTTATCAACCAATGCAGCCCGGAGCAGGAGCGGGAATGGATCGAGGATGTAAATAAGGTTATGCCCCAGCTTTTGGATAAAACTTTTGACAAAACGCTTTACAATGATATACAGGATGTCTTAAATCAGATTCGGAAATAATATTGCATGACGAAAGCGGAAAAATGGCTTAACAACATTGAAGCCGGCATTTGTAACTTTTCATTGGCGATCATCGCGCTCCTGCTGTTTGTAAGCGTATGTTTACGGCTTGTTTTTCATACCGCGCTGGGCAGCACGGCGGCTTTGACCACGCATTTGCTGCTTGTTACCGCGCTGTTTTCCGCGATGATAACAACAAAAAATGAAAACCACCTTTCCATCGGAATCGTTCAGTATATAAAGAATCAAGAAATAAAAACATTTCTTGCCGCTGCCACCGGACTTCTTTCAACATTCATAACCACGATACTTGTTTTTTGCGCGGCGGATTTTATAAAAATCGGCCTTAACCCGCCGCAGAAGATAGCGTTTTTAAGCGACCGTTTTTTTGCTTACACGCTTCCGCTCGCGTTTGCGGTAATGACATTCCGTTTCGCCCGCCTTACCCCGCTGCGCGGCAAGGCGCGGCTTCTTTCCGCGGCGGCTGTCCTGTTGGGTATTGTTTGTTCGCTTCCTCTTGTTTTTAAATTTATTTGGGAGTTCAACCTGCCTGGTTTCGCGTGGGCGGCAAGCGATTTCTTTACGGCGTTTTCTTACACGGTAAAAACGCCCGCCATCATACTGATAATTCTGGCCGCTCTGTCAGGCGCGCCGCTGTTTATCGTGATTGCCGGCCTCTCCATCCTGCTGATTCAGGGTTCAGGCGGCGAGGTTGACGTTGTCGTGAATCAGGTATACACGGCGCTTACGCAGAGCAACATAATCGCCATACCGCTGTTTACGCTGACCGGCTTTTTTCTTTCGGAAAGCAAGGCCGGCGGGCGGCTTGTAGAAACGTTTCACGCCATATTTTGCGCGATCCCCGGCGGCATGATCGCCGCGACCGTGCTGATATGCGCGTTTTTTACATCGTTTACCGGCGCGTCCGGCGTAACAATTCTCGCGCTTGGCGGCATACTGTACACCGTTCTGTCCGGTAACAAAGCGCAAAAAACCATAGACGGCGAAAAGTACCCCGCCTCCTTTTCCATCGGCCTTTTGACTTCATGCGGCAGTATCGGGCTGCTATTCCCGCCGTCTCTTCCGCTGATACTCGTTGGAACCACAACGCAAACCAACATTCTGCATCTATTCGCGGCGGGAATTTTACCCGGACTTTTGCTTCTGCTTTCGATGATAGTATTCGGCATGGTAATCTCGTTCAAAACAAAGATGACCCGTGAAAAATTCAACGCCCGCCGCGCCGCGCTTTCGTTAAAAAAATCCCTTGGCGAGATTCTGCTGCCGTTGCTGCTTGTCGCCGGATACTTTTCAGGCATACTTTCGCTCGTGGAAATAGGCGCGGCGGCGCTGATATATGTTTTTGTTTTGGAGGTTCTCATCTTCCGTGATATAAAATTTACGGATGTGGGAAAGGTTTTTGCCAAGGCGCTGCCTGTAACAGGCGGGATTCTCGCGATTCTTGCCCTTTCGCAGGCCCTTTCGTACTTCATTGTCGATACGCAGGCGCCGGAAAACTTTGCCCGCTGGGTGCAGGCGGCGATAAAATCAAGGTGGATGTTTCTGTTAATTCTGAATCTGATGCTGCTCGTTACCGGCTGCCTGATAGACATTTTCTCGGCGATAATGATCGTGCTGCCGCTCCTTGTACCGCTCGCCGACGTGTTTGGCATAGACCATGTTCATCTGGGCATGATTTTTCTGATAAACATGGAGGCCGGCTTCCTCACGCCCCCTGTGGGCCTAAACCTATTTTTGGCAAGCTACCGGTTTAAAAAACCTTTCGTGGAAATATGCCGCCATGTAGCCCCGTTCCTGTTGATACAACTCCTTGTCGTCCTTGTAACAACATATATCCCGCGGATTTCGCTTGTTTTTGCAAATCTTTTGTAACTCCTATTCAGCCGAGGGGAAAAGCTGGTATTTGTACGAATTTATTGTACGAATTTATTTGACATAGCGGTGAAAGCAGGATAATAGACTTGTTCGACAACCCGGTTGGTTGTCTCACAGTCTTGCAGTTTTTCAGGCTTTCAGCCTTACAAAATTGCGTTTTTTAATGGAAGTGGGCGCGGAAACTGAAGTTTCCAAACAACTCTAATATATAAATCAGGAAGGGGATAAGGGGATAAGACCATTACAGTACTAAGCAGAGCCGAACTGGAGAAGTTCGAGAAAGAACAATATATCTCGCAAGTCTCCTTCTCTCCGTGCCCGTTGGAAACTTTGTTTCCACATTGTGTTCAAGGTGGTATCCGCGGTTTTTAAGGACGTTGTTGTTTTCATTTTCTATTTTCTTTCCGGGCGAGGGCGCATTCATATATACCTTACCTGCCTCAAGTGAATACCTAGGAAATATTAAATTGTTGGTCAAGTTTAGTTTCTGTATCGGGACGGTTTTACGGACACCCCGCCAACGCCGTTTTCCGTTAAATGCCGGACATCACTGTTATATCACTCGGCCAATCCGTGCCTGCGGGCGCGGAGACTGCCGCTGCGTACCCGTCAAACTGTTCAAAGAAGCGGATTTCCGTATCAGTTATGCCCTTTATGCGGCCTGCGCCGCCTTCCAAACGGACGCAAAAGTCCTGCATAGAGAGGGAACGGCAGCCCGCCATCTTGAGGTAGGCTTCCTTTGCCGCCCATACCCTGTAAAACATACTGGTATCACATCCTACCGCCTCTATCTCCTCAGGCTGAAAGGCGTGCCGCGCTATCATGGCGGTATCACGGTCCGCCCTCGCAAACTGTATGTCAAAGCCGGCATCCTCCCGGCAGACGGCAAGGACGACGTAGTTTCCCGAATGTGAGACACTGAAGCACGGCCCTCCGTCAATGTAAGGTTTGCCGTTGACAGACTTGTGTATACGAAACACCGCATCCCGTCCCAGTGCCGCTTCCAGCAGCAGTCCCGCCGCGAAAGACCTCCTCCTGTCGTCCAACAAGCGGAAGGAATGTATCTTTTGCGCCCGATCCGGCGGCATCGTATCGATTCGCTTTTCGTCAAAGACAAGTGTATTTATATCAAGGCCGTAAAGGGCCGGTTTACCACCGTACAGCGCACTCATAACCGTTAAAAAGCTCCGCCGTATGGACCGCGTAGCCATTTACTTATACCTATTTGGGTCTGGGTTGAATCAAGGCGGTAGGCATTTCCACGCTGATGGCGCCAGGCAGGTGGCTTTGCACCTGCCGAACTTACATTGTACAGGGGCTTGCATAAAAAAAACATATTGGATACACCGTTCCCATGTTTCATGCAATAACCAGCATAAAGACTGAAATCGCCCAACAGTTCATACTGTCATTTATATAAAGGATATAGGGGACTGTGTGTCAAGCCCCCGGCTGCCCCAACCGGTACTACTTTACCTCATTCCTCACATACCCCCCCCCCCCCCCATCTCGTGAACAACAACAAACCGTCATTGCGAGCGAAGCGCCTCGCATGGATTGCTTTGCCTCACAACACCGGTAGGAGTTTGCCAAGCAATCGCGTAGCGATTGCGCCGCAAACTCCTATGGCAAGCGCGAAGCGATTGCCACGCAATGACGGCAGGCAGCCCGCCGCCTGTAAAACAAGAAAGCCCCCCATAAATCTATGTACAAATGTCATTTTTTTACAAAAAATTTTCAAAAATTCAAGCAAAATGCTATCTGCCGTCTATATATAATATGTATGGAGGCATTGATGAAAAATGCAAATAAAACCGACCCCCAAGCCGCCCGCGGCTTGGGGCGTAGACTCAGCCTGTGGCATACCGCCTTCGTGGAGGCCATGCACAGGGAACTCAAACCCTGGGAAAACCACCTTAGTTTCGAAGCCGAACACCTGCTGAATGCGGCGCCACTCGCTATGGA
>JAIRMP010000126.1 GCA_031258615.1 Spirochaetaceae bacterium
GCGAATGTCCCTGTCGCCCCCGCCAGAATCAGCGCTGACAAAAGGACTAACCTTTTCATCGTTCTTTTCATTAAAAAATCTCCTTTGCGTTTTTATGCCCGCCGGCAAAATGTTTTTTCGCCGTGCCGAACGGCACGGCTCCCCTTTGCAGGGTTCATCTGCCTTTGTCCAAGGTAACCCCGCTGATGAGGCCGTTTCGCAGCCGCATTACAGTGGATGAATCCCTTGAAACCTCTCCCGCGCCTCTATTGTCATCACATTGGAGTTTCGCGTGGGTGCTGCTGTCAGCCGTATATACCCCGCGCAGTTCCACAGATTCACCTCTGTTGTCCCTTGTTCGCAAGGTCCAAGCGCTTCCCTCCATGGTCAAGGTTACAGGCGCTACTATATCCCTGCTCTGACCGTTAACTATTTCACTGCCGATTTTCCATTGTCCGGACCAGACGCCTTCAAAAGGATTGATAACAGTTACCGTAAAAGAGTCACTCTGGCCGCCAACCGTAACGGTAATTCTTTGATCTCCCGCCCTGAGTGGGTCGTATCCGGTAATTTTTAGGCGATCATTATTCACAATCGACATACTATGTCCCGGCCAGGTTCCCAGAATCCTGATACCCGACGTATCAAGCTTTTCACCAAGCTCATATTTCGTCTTTGTAGGCGGTCTGTCGACGGACAAAGCTTCGAACGCTATATACGTTACCGGGAATGTTGTTGTTTTTCCCGAAAATGTGACGGTAACATTTTGTTTTCCGTTGCGGGTTATATCAAAGCCTGAAAGGTCATTTTTGGTAATGTTCACCTGCGCCGTTGACTTGTCGCTCCATGTGCCGCTTACCACAAGACCGGTTAAGTCAATTTCTTCACCGGTATAGTACTCGATCTTGCGGGGCTGAGATGTTACCACGATACTATCAAGGCCTACCACCTTTACTTCAAACGCCGCCCGTTTGCCATAGTAGTCAACGGTTATACTCTGAGCGCCCGGCTTGTCCTTGTTATACCCGGAGATTGTAAGCGAAGCCTCTCCGGGTTTGACTATCACACCCGGAACCGCGTCTTTCTCGAATTTTACCCCTACGCTAAGCCCGTTCCAGTTGCTGTCGTCCCCCTGCTTAAAACTTGTAGCGGCGGGAGGCTGTGAAATAGATATGCTTTCCACCGGTACCACGGTTACCGTGAAGGTTGCGCTCTGTTTCACCGAGGAAAAAGCTTTCTTCTCCGTATATGTGACCGTCAAAGTCTGCTGTCCCGGGCTGCTCTTGTCGTAGCCTGAAATTTGGGCCGCGCTTGTAACATCCTTGCTCTCTTTCTTAAAGTGCCCAATGACTGCCAGCCCCGATGAATCCAGTTCCTGCCCTTGACCAAATACCGTTCGGACCGGCGCGCTGCTCACTTCAATAGACTGGAGGGAGGCGCACCCCGCTAGTCCAAGCCCGATTACCGCCGCGAGTGCGGCAATCCCGAGAGATGAGGCCGGCGGCCTCTTACCCATATTCCGTTTCATTAAAAAATCTCCTTTGTGTATGGTTTTCATACACGGTTGGGGCTTAGGCCCCGAAAAATGCCCATCCGCCAGGGGACGGCGCCGCCGGACCCCCGGCGGATTTTCTTAGTATAATTTGCAAAACATTATGCGTCAAGTATGCGAATTATTATGTATCGCACAATACAACCCTCGTAAACAGCGGAATATCATTACCTTATAGGTAACAAGAACATAGGATGGCAAACCTTAGGGATATTTTCGTAAAGAATTTGAAGGAAAACCGCAAAAAATGCGGTTTATCGCAGGAAAAGCTCGCCGAAAAGGTAGATGTTTCCACCCATCACATCGCTATGATTGAGTTATCGCGGAATTTCCCCGCAATAGACCTTATAGAACGGCTTGCCGGTGCTCTGGGCGTGGAGGTCTATGAACTTTTTGTAGATACCGATTCTTCCAACGGCTTGGTCGAGATCAACCGCCAGTCGTTCATGGATGAGATAAAGCGGACTGTAGACAACGCGGTCGAAAACGCCTTCGCCCGGCGGGGGTGGAAACCGAGGGATTAGACCGCGCGATGACAGTGAAGCCGCCGAAAGGCGGCAGGCGAGTCTCCCGTGGGAGTGGCTAAGCGGCGGCAGTGAGCGCAATGCGTAAACCCGCGGGCGGGTTGCGCGGAGTTCGGCGGGTTGCCGAGTGACGGAAAATGGAGTATGGTAATAAATAATAGCGGTTATGGGGCGAACGAAAAAGCCGAATGAAAAGACCAATGCAAAGGAAAATCTGGGAAAATTGTTGTTGGATTTTTCCAAGTTGACATTTGGCAGTTTCATTCTGGGCGGTATTTTGCGAGGCGAATTACCGCAGTATATTATCATAATCGCAGGAGCGGCTGTTTCGATTATCTGTGCAAGTCTCGGTATTATGTTGACTTCAAAAGAAACAGACAAACCGGACAAGGAGTAGATAGATATATGTGGGTTATTATTTTTATGGTTAGCGTTGTTGTTCCTTTTATCATTTGGGGATGTATACTTTCCTGGCGGGAGCGGCAGTCCGACCGGGAGCATGATAAAGCGGTTTTGCGCCATACTGATACAGCCTCTTTATCGTAACTTTTCAAAACTACGCCGAAACTCGGTCCGAACGGGATTATCTCGCCGCTAGGGCGAGTTTCCTGTGGGAGTGGCTAAGCGGCGGCAGTGAGCAGTGAAGCCGCTGGTAGGCGGCTGGCGAGTCGTCCTTGCGAACCGCTCGGTTTGAACACTTTAAACAAGACAGTTTGAACACCTCAAACCGAGCGGTTTGAACACTTTAAACAAGGCGGTTTGAACACCTCAAACAAGGCGGTTTGAACACTTCCGACGGCCTCTAGGCCACCGTCAGCAGACGGTCGAAGACGGCGGTGCGAGGGGCTTTTAGGAACTTGCCCGTAGTCCCCGTATACTGGGTGATTACCTCCAGCCGGTAGGTTCCCGAAGCCAGCGCGGGAATGACGATGAACAGATGGGCGTTCTGGTTCTCCACGATGTCCACATCGTCCACCTTCACCCGCGTTCCGTCCGCCTCGTTCACAAAGTACACGCCGCAGGAGGGATCAGTCCCCGCTACCTTGAGCTTGCCCCCGCTTATCTTCGCATTGCGTCCGGGGGTCAACTGGTCATTGACGCTGCGCGTCCGCAGGTCAAGCAGTTCCGCGATGAAGAAGCCGGACTCGGCCTTGCCCTGAATGTCCACGCCCACCATGCCCAGCTCCCGGTTCAGTTCCGCGCCCTGCCGGAATTCCACCGCCACCGTGTGCTTCCCGGGGTCGAAGGCTTCCGCGGGGCTGGCGAACACGCCCTTGATGTGTATCGAGGCGTTGTACCATCCCGTGTTCACCGAGAACCCGTCGCAGAGCCGGTAGGCCATTTCCTTGTGGAACAAGTCCACCGCGTGTTCCATCGCCGCCGCGTTGATGTCCGCGCCGCCCCGCTCCACCGCGGACTCGCAGATGTCCCGCACGGAAAGGGACCGCTCCGCGCTCACCCGCGCCGTGAAATCATTCTGCTCATCGGTCAGCAGGTTCTCGTAGAGCCACGCCTTAATCGTATGTAATACCGCCATAATTTCTCCTTATTACTTATCAAAAATGGTAGGCCGTCCCGATAAAGGGGCTTGCCGAAACATCGCCGCTTCCAAGCCCGCCGAAATCGACCCCGGCCCAGAAAAATACACGACCCACCGTGAATTCCGCATAAGGGCTGATGCTCAACGCCGTAAAGTCCTCGTTCACCACAAAGGCCGCCTTCGCAAAAAAAGCGTCCCAGGCAAACGTCAGGGTAAAGGTGGTTCCGCTGTAGTGGGTGTCCGGCAGCAGCGCAAGCCGGGGGCATACGGAAAGGCTTAACCCGATGGGGTGTTCATACCCTAAGCAAACCCATGAATTAAGACCGCTTTCGGGTTTGAAAAGAACCGGAAGCCCCGCTGAAAGGGAAAGGTCGCCGAAACCGAAGGCCCGGCTGTAGGCCTATTGACGTAAACGGTAGTTTAGGTTAGTATGAATAGTATATTTGGAGTTTTTTGATGGCAGTTTTAAGTGTTGTTTTGCTTGTTGTGTTTATTATTGTTTTAGTATTGCTTATACTGTTGGTTTTGATTCAGAACGAAGAGGGTGACAGTTTGGGAGGGGTCTTTGCCGGAGGAAGTTCTTCGGTATTTGGTTCGCGTTCCGGTAATATTTTGACAAGGGCAACATCCGTTTTAGGCGCTCTTTTTCTTGCATTGAGTTTTGGCATGGCCCTGCTCAACAGAACGCCCGGCGATAAGGGTGTCGAAGCGGCGGGACGCAGGATTGATACGGAACAGGGCGCCGACTGGTGGCAGGATGAAACCGCGTTGGATGACACTGCTCCCGTACTTGAAGCGTCTCCTTCCGATGAAAATCAGCCTTCCGATGAAAATCAGCCTTCTTTTGAAAATCAGCCTTCTTTGGATGAGAAATAAATGAGCCGCCGCTCAGCTTGCTGCGCGGTATCTCAGGCGTTGTATGGGTTTGCGCGGAGGCTCGTTCTGTAATGAAATTTATAATATGTGGGGTCTACTATCATTTTTTGTCAGTGTTACTGATTCTAACCGCCCAAAAATCGCAAACACGTTTGCGACGGGGAGCAAACCCCACTGCGAATAAATAGACAGGCCGGAGCTTGGGTTTATCATGCTTTTAAGTGAAGTTTTTTTGCCGGAATTCATAAAATATGATTTAAAAGGCATAACAAAAAATGAAATTTTCGAAGAAATGGTGGATCATTTCTGCCATATAACCCGGAAAAACGTTAAGAAGGATGTCCTTGCCGCGTTGTACGAACGTGAGTCTCTTATGTCTACCGGCGTACTGCACGGTATCGCGATGCCGCACGGCAAGACTGCCGCGATCGACGGCATTTTTGGCGTTCTGGGTGTCTCCAGACATGGTATCAGCTACGACTCTATGGACGGCAGGCCTGTCTACCTTGTTTTTATGTTAATCGCGCCGCCGGTAAAGGCTGAAACCCATCTGCATATACTTCAGCTTGTGGCAAAATTCATGCGCAAACCTTCATTCTATAACGGTATGATCAATGCCCAAAACGAGAAAGAAGTTTACGATGTGATAAAAAGCTACGAAGACCAGTTCTTGCACTGCGCTTAGCGGACAAACAACCACGCAGTCCGTTACAGTAACTCCATACGATCCTGCCTGACACTGCCCGCAATCACGGCGGAAAGTCCGGCACGAAAGTCAGGAGGCAGCATGGCCTCAAGGCGGCGCGCGTTTTCCATCTGTTCCTCATCCTCAACCTGGTTAAAAAACAGCACTTTCTTGCCGCACGAAATTTTAAACAGCGAATGTGCGGAGCCCGACAAGGCTGCGTCCATGTCAATGCCGTCCGGTGTACGGCCTGAAATGACCGGCAAATAATGTTCAAGGCTGATGATGCTGCCTTCACCCGCGCCGGAAAGCGCGGTAAAGAGCGGGAGTCTATGTACAATCTCTTGCGAAACCGGTCTGCCCAACGGCCAAAGCGGTAAAATGCCTACGCTTACCGTTGTACTGTCCGTGATTACAGGCTCGTAATCCGCCCAGGCCTTGAGCGGTTTTGCGCGGGACCCATCGGCCTCTATAAAAACATTGTCGAAAAGCGGAATGATTCTTTCCAGCGCGGGGATAGAAAATGAACTTATCGAAAAACCGGAACTGTTGACATTACCGGCCAGCCCTACCCCGTCCGCGGGTTTGAGGCCGGTGGAGGCAGCCTCATCAAAAAAGTAGTCGTACAGGCCGTCCGCCTGTTCGGGTCTTTGAGTATGCGTTGTCGTTGTTACAAGTATCTTTCCGCGGCGGGCCTGAGCCGCAAGCGCCCACAAAAGCGATGTTTTCCCGCCGCAGCCTATTATGCTCACAATTTGCCGGTCAGATGTTTTTAAAAATTTAAAAAAATCCGCCAAACGCATACACTGAATCAGGAAAACAATTCAAGATCAGAGCCGTTTTGCCTGTTTATCATACCGGCCATCCTGTCAAAAACAGTCTTCGTGTTGCGGATGTCGGCCATACTGTTGTGCGCATCTTTTGTGTTTATGCCGAAGTACCGGCATATACTCTCCAAATCAATGTGCTGCAAACCGATGACTCCCGCTATGCGGTAAGCCTGGACAAACTGCAGCATATCGAAGTGCATATAGTCAAAGTACTTGTAAAAGGCGCCGGAATCTAGGCCGTTTGCCGCCCTGTTGCGATCAAAAACTGCCTTTAGAAAACGTATATCAAAATTTATGTTGTAACCGGCAAGGGTAAGCCGTTTTCTGCCATACTTTTTTAAATCGCCAAGAAGTACTGTAAAAGCCGCTGTTTCCGGTTGAAACGAAATTATTTTGTCCCGTGAATACCCGTGAACATCTTCCGCTTCCTTGCTGAATTCGTACAGATCGTACCGTTCCGGACGAAATTCCAGAGTCTGGCTCTGCAAGATTACGTTATTTTCTTCGATTAGATACGATATTTGAAAGGCAAAATGCCTTTTGGCATCAAGACCCGTAGTCTCCGTATCCACCCAGAATCTTCTTGAGTACACCGGTTTTCCTTAACTATTTGTTTTTCCGCAGCCTTGAAACCATCATCAAAAGCGCAAAGACACTGTACTTTTTACCGTTTAACAGAGTCAAGGGATCGCATTCTATCAGTTTAATGCCTTTTGACATGACGCCTTGAGCTTACAACTTTTTGTGCCGTTTGTCCTTAATTCAACTCTTGATTCACATTATTACCAAGGACCCGCGCAGAAATAACATGACCTATTGGTCATGTTATTTCCTTGTTGCGTAAGCAATTGGACTTGTTTCACAAGTCTTCATAAAATGCATGGCATTTAGTGCATGGCATTTAGCTCGTGAATTAATGCCATTGCAGTATGAACGGATCGCTTGCTCCGCAAACTCTATGGACACTCGTAAGGCCTGCCGCCCGGCAGACCCACGACTTTTTCGCCTAAAAGGACTGGCGGACTTTGAGAAAATGGAATACAATATAGCGAATGTGGACTTTTTGTTCAACAAGCGATTGCATGGAGGGTTTTTGATGAATTTTACGAGCGATTTGGTTAGGAATGTCTCAATTTCCGGGCATGGCGGCACGGGGAAGACTTCCTTGTTTGAGCGGCTGCTTTTTTCAGGCGGCGTTATAGCAAAGCCTGAAACGGTTGAATCCGGCAAGACGGTTAGCGATTCAACGCCGGAGGAACTTGAACACAAGATTTCTATACATGCGGTCATGGCGAATGTCGTGCGTGACGGCAAGAAGATAAACATCTTCGATACGCCCGGCGCGGCGGACTTTGTCGGCGATGTGATACTGACGTACCGCGCCTGTGAATTTGCGCTTGTCGCTATGGACGGCAGATCGGGCGTACAGATCGAAACGATCAAGCTGTGGCGCAACCTGGATGACCGCAAAAAGCCGCGCGGCGTGGTTGTTACCAAGCTGGATGACGACAAGGCTGACTTTGAACGTGTCCTTGCCGACGTGAAAGAAAAATTCAAGGTGGACGCCGTACCTTTTACGCTCCCGCTCGGCGGCGGGGCCGCGTACAGGGGCGTGGTTGACGCGCTGAACCAGAAAGCCTACATAGCGGACGCTGCCGGCGTCGAGAAGGAGGCTGCCCTACCAGATGACGCGAAGGCGGCGGCTGAGGCTGCGTTGGAAAAGATTACAGAGGCGGCGGCGGAGGGGGATGACGCGCTGATGGAAAAATTCCTTGACTCAGGCGCGCTGGAAACTGAGGAGATCAAGAAGGGGCTTGCCGCCGCGCTTGCGGAAGGCAGGTTTGTGCCGGTTTTTGCCACCTCGGCCCTGAGGAATTCCGGCCTCGTGCCGCTGTTGGACTTTTTGGCCGCGGCAGGCCCCTCGCCCTCCACGGTAAGCGACCTTGCAAGGCCGGTTGACGGCGGCGAGGACAAGGTGATCCCTATCGATCCCGCCGCCCCGTTGAGCGCCCTTGTGATCAAGACAACTTACGATCAGTTTTCGGGAAAATTATCGTGGATCAAGGTGGTAAGCGGTAAACTGAGCGCCGACTCGGATGTTTTCAACGCTACGGAAAACAAAAAAGAGCGTGTCGGCAAACTTTTTACCTGTATAGGCAAAAAACTGGAGGAGATCAGGGAACTTAACGCGGGCGATGTGGGCATCGTTACCAAGTCCGCGACGATGAAAACGAACGATACTATAACCGCGTCCGATACAGGCTGGCGTTTCGTGCCGCTGCGCCTGCCGGCGCCGGTTCATTCCGTCGCGGTGAACGCCGCCGAAAAGAAAAATGAAGATAAACTGGGCGACTTCTTTGTCCGCGCCGCGGAGGAGGACCGCACGTTCCGCTACGAATTCAACCCGGAAACGAAGGAAACTGTCATATCCGGCATGGGCGAGCTTCATATCAACATGATTCTGGAAAAGGCAAAGCAGAGCCAGAAGATAGAAGTGGTAACGAACATTCCCCGTGTCGCTTACCGCGAGACTATCACAAAGAAGGCAAGCGCCGAGTACACCCACAAGAAGCAGACGGGCGGGCACGGGCAGTACGGCAAGGTTGTGCTGGAGATCGCCCCGCTTGGCCGCGGCGAGCAGTACAGGTTCACCAACGCGATTTTCGGCGGCGCGGTGCCCAAAAACTATATCCCCGGCGTGGAAAAGGGTATCGCCGAGGGTATGGCGCACGGCGTGATGGCCGCTTACCCGGTTGTCGATGTCGAGGTCAAAATTGTGGACGGCAAGTACCACCCTGTCGACTCTTCCGAGTTGTCGTTCAAGCTCGCCTCGCGGAACGCGTTCCGTGAGGCTATGAAGCTGGCCGCCCCCGTGTTGCTGGAACCTATCATGGATCTTACCGTCCTTGTCGAGGGCAAGTACCTGGGTGACGTGATGAGCGACCTTTCCGGCAAGCGCGGCAAGATTCAGGGTGAATCTTCACTTGGCGGCGGTATAGAGGAGGTAAAGGCGCAGGTTCCCGCCTCGGAACTGCTCCGCTACTCTATAGACCTGCGTTCGATAACGAGCGGTACCGGTTCTTTCGGCGTAGAATTTTCCCACTATTCGCCGATTTCCGGCAGGATCGCGGAGGACGTTATCAAGGCGGCAGCCGCCTTCAAGGTACACGAAAGCGAGGACTAACACTGCCAACAAGTTAAGAAAACGAGAAACAAAAAAGTCCTCCGATCACGCTGATTGCGAACTAAAGTTCGTCACAGATTAAAGAAGCCAAAATCAGTGTTAATCTGCGTAATCTGCGGACAAGAATTCTTAACTTGATGACAGTGGGAAGCGTCCTCCACTCGCTCCGGTCGATACGCCTAAAGGCGCGTCCGCAAATGCTTGCTCCGCTCTTCTCGCCCTCCGTCCAGCACAAACCCACAGGGGACAAGTCCCCCGGGGACAAGTCCCTTGTGGGTTTGTGCCGTCTTCCGCTACCCCCTCTACGGGGCGCTGCCCCGTAACGCCCCGTAGAGGGACGGGTCCCCCATACCCCCATCCGCCCCGCCGCTCCATCACGAGGCGCTATCCCTCAGCCTGCCACGCGATCCCCCGCGCCTGCCGGCGAAGGCGGCGAATCATATACGGGCCTGTTATGTGCCGTTTTATGCTGCCCGCTGCTTTTCTTTCCCGCGCGGCCATTTGTCCCCCCTATGATGATCCTATAGGATAGCGCAAAATTAAATGATTTGTAAAATCCAAGTTCCATTGAGAGTCTGCTGCTGCCAAATTGGGTAATATAACCAATTTTTGGAAATGGAAATTCCTTGTCGATATAAAAGGATATTCCATTCCAATGGTCCTTGTATTGCCAGTCATAATCCAGAGGAAACCCAAATCGAATATATGGTGTATCATCATATAAGTGGCTTGTTAAAGTAATATCAAAATAATCACGATATCCGGCATCAAGAAAAAATACAAACCTATCGGTAATCTCCGCATTTGTTAATACACCATATACCTTACTTTGCGCGTGTAAATCAAAACGTTTTTTCGAATAATATGGTTCAATACTGTTAATTGCGAAAGGGCCCATTTTTATTGCCCGGGATACAAGTTTGATCGAATAATTTGTTTCGTTATTCTGATCGGCATTGATATAACCTTCCAATTTATTCACGGCAAACCCTACAATCGGGAAATCCCGTGTATTTATAACAGGAACCAGAGCATATTTTATGTTAGTATCACTATATTCTTCAGTATATTCTTCGCCAGGATGCCATTTCCAATTATCGTCTGTGTAACTTTTAGTCCTTATAGTCTTTTGATAATAACTATAGTTATATCCGGCAAAAAAACCGATAATACCCATTCGGTTTTGAAACACAAGCCCGCTATCAAACAAAAAGTTTAAATCTTGTACATCATTATTCAAAAGATATGCCGATGATATATTGACAGGTATTAAAAAATGCTTGTTAATCCGAATAAAACTTCCGGTCGTTGCGGTCAAGACTGACGACAGATGCGAAAAATCAGGATCATCATCATCAGGCGCGCTTAATAAATTATCATAGCAAGATACGTAAAACGGAACATCCCGGCCATCATAAAGCATATTCATATATTCGGCTATTTCATCTTGAAAAAAGCCCATCACGTCTGTACTCTGGGAAGTATATTTAAAGTCAAAACCAAACGCGGCATTTACTTGACCGAGAACCATTAAGAATAATACCAATAATTTCTTGCAAAACATTATCATTTTTCCCTTGAAGTATACACCAAACTTGTGAGCCGGATACTAATGATACCGTTGTTAAATAAATATGTCAACGCGCCGCATTGCCTCACGCACGCGCGCGTACGTACGTACGTACGCTGCGTCAAAACGTGACGATGTCAAAACGCGGACGGCCTTGCTGAACAAAAGCGGGTATTACCGCAGAATCAGCGAAAGAATAAACCCCCCCGTCATAGCGCAGAGACCTTCGACCAAGGTGGCGGCGGCACAACCCACACGCGGGTCGGTGGTCTCAGCCGCCGCAAGGCGACGGGCTTACCGCAAACTCCAGCCTAAGCGCGTAACCCGCCTGCCTACGGCGCAGGCTGGCTCTCTTTCACGCTCAGCGGCTGGCAAGGCCGACTCCTCAGCTGCTGGCGTCCGTTTGGTGCAGGCTGGCCTGCCTGGCCGGAAAGGCGCGGATGACCATCACATCGCCGAAACCTAAGCGTTTTGCCAGCCTGTCGAATATAAATTTTACAGGATGCGGGGCGCAGCCTGAGGCCAGGCCGCCCCAGGTAACGATCCTTTCGACACAGAACCCCTCCAGTTCCAGCAGCCGTGTCAACGTTTTGACAGAAAACAGGTAGAGGTGGTCGAATATCGCCGAGCGCCAGCGGCCCGCGAAGAGGCGCGCCTGGAAGCCGTCAATGTTGGGGGTGGCCAGAAACAGCCGGCCGTCTGGGGCAAGCAGGCGGTGAACCTCCGCCAAAAAGGAGCGTGGACGGCGCAGGTGCTCTATGAGGTGGGACGCGGTGATCAGTGTGTAGGCGCCCGCCGGGAGCGAACATTCCTCCAGCGGCTGCCCGTACACCTGGAGGCCGCGTACCCGCCGTGCGTAGTCCGCCTGCTTCCCGTTGACCTCTACCCCCTCCGCCTGCCAGCCGCGTTTGCTAAGCTCCGACAGCAGCGCGCCGGTTGCGCAGCCTACGTCAAGCGCGCGGCCCGGAGCGGCGCCAAGCGCGCTTTCAAACTGGTAGAAGCCGGCGTCCGCCAGAGTTTGCAGGCCAAGTTCCAGAAAAGACTTTTCGTTTGCAAGCTCGTATTCAAGGTAGTCGTCCCCGTTGTAACGCCGCTTGACGGCCTCAACATCGGGCTGAGGGTTCATCTGAACGAGGGCACATTGTTTGCAGCGGACATAGTGGAAACCTTCACAGCGCAGGTGCACGGAAAAATCCCGTCCGCCGCACAGCGCACAGGGTTCTTCGCGCCGGTTTTCGTCCAAAACCGGCGTAGACCATGTTTTTATCATGCTTGCAGCCCAATTTTCGTAGTTTTAGCGCCTTTTACAGCGCCGGACAGGTCAGGATTTTTTCAAATTCGCTGATAACGGACGGTTTCAGGTCGGCAATGCAGCCTTTGACGTAAGCGCCGGCAGCGTTTTTGTGGCCCCCGCCGCCGTAAACGGCGGCTACCTCCGCCACATTGACAGCGCTGCGCGATCGCAGGCCCACCGCGCACTCCTCCTCAGTGTGTTGACGCAGCACCGCCACCGCCTCGACCCCCTCCACCGACATCAGAAGCTGGTAAAGCATATCCGAATCGCGGTTTTCTATGCCGTACTTTTCAGTCTCGGCCAGGCTTTCCGTTGAAAGCAACAGTTTTCCGTCAAAATAACTTTCCGTATGCCCCAGCGTCACCGCCAGCAGCAGGCGGGAAGCAAGCGTCCTGCCGCCGTTGATTTCGGCAAAAGTTTCCTTTGGGCTCGCTCCCGCGCAGACAAGCTCGGCAGCCACGCAAAACGCCCCCTCCCCGCCAAGGTCTATGTGGCGGAAAAAGCCGGAATCGGTGCAGAGGCCCAGAAACAGCAGCCGCGCCTCGTCTGCCGATAATTCCAGCCGCAGCGCCTTGAACAGCGAAAAGATCAGCACGGTGGTGGAAACCGCCTGCGCCTCTATATAGGCGGCGTTTCCAGCGCTCATCCCCTCATCGTGCTCATGGTGGTCGATTATCGCCAGCGGCAGGCCGTGCAGCGCTTCGCACAAAGCGCCGGTACGCTGCGGTCCCTGACAATCAACAACGATTACGGCGGCCCCCTCCCTGTCGCCGTCATTTATCATGTCCAAAAACAGTTCTTTGTACGGTCGTACTTCCGGTTTACGAAAGGGCCCGGCTGAACGGAGCAGCGCATCCTTCCCCAGCCGTTTCAACATGGATGCAAGAGCAAGCTGACTCCCTATGCAGTCAGCGTCCGGTTCATCGTGACCTGCTATGATAAACTTGCCATGTTTTTCGATAAAGTCCAGTAAACAGGCGGGCGGACTAAAAATTCTTCCCATAGATTTCCTAAAAAAAAATCTACCGCAAATACATTTGCGCGCAAACACATTTGCGGCAGGCAAAGCGCCAGCTTGTGGCAGTAAGATGACCGCTGACCGTGGAATTAGGGAAGACGTTTAATACGTGATGACCTAAAGATACAACAAGCGAAGGGCGCCGCGCGGGGTCTGTCCCTGTCTGCCCCCCCCCCCCCCCCTGTCCCCACCCATCCAATTTTTCAGCGGGATAGGGTTATTTCTTCAACCCCGTTAAACTGATCGTCAAGATCCACACCGTTCAGTATTGTACCCCACGTAGGGTGGCTGTTGTCGCGGACATATAGCCGGACATGGTCGGTCTTCCCATCCTTGTAATACACCGAAAGGTATGGCAGAACATTGCCGTTTTTTATCTTATACAGCTCGCCCTTGCGCACGGTTTCCATATTGACCCTCAATGTAAACCATTCCAGCGGCAGGTAGAGCCGCTCTGTCCCCATGCCGTTCTTGCGATACTCAACAACATACCCTTTTGAATGTGAATATATCTTTTCTATAGGCGCCGTTATTACGCCATACGGAGATTTTCCTGAAGGGCCGCCTGTAGGTTCATTCTGCGCAAGCACCGCCCCTGCCGGTATTACAAATGCCACCAACGCAATCAAGCATACGCCTCTGATTCTTTTCATACTCTCAACTCCTCCAATTATGTCCTTTTCGATCCGCGAATATGTTGACGCAAACACCGCTCATAAACGTTTGCGTTCACTACCGAATATATCCCGCCTGGGGGTTTTACACAAGTGGGTATCATCCAAAATCTATGCCTGCCGCAAAAGCAGGCCCTGCGGGTTTGTTTTCCGGCACGGCTCAACCGCCGCCCGCCATCTCCGTTTCTATCGCCTGGTATATGGCTTCGAATTCAATTTTGCCGCCTTCCGCGCGGGCCAGGAGCACGGTTCCTTCGGGGAATTTCCTGGCGAGCAGCATTAGCGACAGCGGATCCTCCAGGTTGTTCTGTATGCTGCGCCGCATGGGACGGGCGCCGTACCTTGGATCGCGGTCAGCGTCAAGCAGGATTTTCCGCGCCCCCTCCGTTACCCGCAGCGACAAGCCGTGTTCCTCGGCCACCCGTTTGGCAAACTCCCCAAGCTGTATGTCAAGGATACTGTTAAGCTGAATTTCATCGAGCGGCTTAAACACAACGATGTCATCGAGCCGGTTCAGGAATTCCGGGTTAAACAGGCGCCGCGCCTCACGCCGCGCCGCCTCGTCTATGTCCTTGAACTCCGGAATCTTGCTCCCAGCCGTAAAACCAAGCGATCCCCGCGAAATTTCGGCGGCGCCCGCGTTGCTTGTGATTATGATCACCGTATTGCGGAAGCTGACGGTATGCCCAAGGTTGTCCTTTAGCTCCCCCTCCTCAAGTATTGGCAGCAGCAGGTTAAACACATCACGGTGAGCCTTTTCGATCTCGTCAAACAGGACGACGCTGTACGGGTTGCGCCTGATTTTTTCGGTGAGAATGCCGCCTTCATCGTAGCCCACGTAGCCGGGCGGCGAGCCTGTAAGCCTGGAAGCGTTATGCCGCTCCATAAAGTCTGACATATCGATGCGGAAAAGCGCGTCCTCCGCGCCAAAAAGGTACTCGGCAAGGCGGCGGGCAAGCAGCGTCTTGCCTACGCCGGTCGGGCCCATGAACAGGAACGAACCCAGCGGGCGATCCGGGTCTGAAAGCCGCGCCTTTCCACGGCGGACGGCCGACACTATGCGGGAAACCGCCTCGTCCTGGCCTATTATCCCGTTTTTCAGCTCATCTTCCATGTCCAACAGCCGTTTCGAGGCTGCACCCTCTATGCGAAATACAGGTATGCCGCACATCTCGGAGATCACCTCGCGTATATCCGCCTCACCAACCTCGTTAAAGCCCTTGCCTGCAATCCTTTCCCAGTCGGCGCGGGCCGAATCGAGGGCGGAACGCAGTTCCCGGGCCCTTTCACGCAGTTCATGGGCTTCTTCAAAGTGCGCCGCGTTTGCCATTTCCCTTGTTTCCCCGTCAAGCGTCAGAATATGCTGCTCAATACGTGAAATCTCGGAAGGGCAGGGCGAGGAATTCAGCTTCTTCAATGCGCCCGCCTCGTCCAGTACATCTATAGCCTTGTCCGGCATCATACGTCCGCTGATGTAACGGGCCGAAAGCTGCGCCGTGGCCCTTATCGCCTCGGCGGAGTATGTAACATTGTGAAAATCCGCGTAACGGGGCGCCAGGCCGCGCAGTATCATTTCGGTCGTGGAAATATCAGGCTCCTCAACAAGGATCATCTGAAAACGCCGCTCCAAAGCGCCGTCCTTTTCGATATACTTTCGGTATTCAGTAAGGGTTGTAGCCCCAATACACTGAAATTTGCCCCGTGACAGCGCCGGCTTTAGCATATTTCCCGCGTCAAGCGAGCCCGACACGTTTCCGGCCCCGATAACCGTATGAATTTCATCAATGAACAGCACCACGTTGGTGTTTTGCTCCGCTTCCTTGATGATGCGCTTCATCCTTTCCTCGAATTCGCCGCGATACTTTGTACCGGCCACCACCGACCCCATATCGAGCGTCAGTATACGCTTTTTTGAAAGCGATTCCGGGCCGTTCGGACTCACGAGGTACTGCGCCAGCCCCTCCGCGATAGCGCTCTTTCCCGTACCCGGCTCGCCAACCAGCACCGGGTTATTCTTCGTGCGGCGGGACAGTATACGAACCATACGCATGATTTCTTTTTCGCGGCCTATAACCGGATCGAGTTCGCAGTCCAGAGCAAGCGCCGTCAGGTTGCGGGTAAACTGGTCAAGGACCGGTGTGGCGCCGCCGCTATGCGGCGTCCATGCGCGCCCCATACAGGCCGGCGCCTCGCCCACCGCAGAAGGCTGAAAGCGCCCGGATACATCGGGGGCGGCCGCCTCGTCGCCTACCTTGTTTGAGCCGGTTATGCCCGACTCATGGCTAAAGTTGGTCTGTAAAACAAGCCGGAGTACCCCAACATCAGAATTCTGTTCCGCAAAAAGATTGTGTATACAAGAATTCGGCTCGTAAAAAGCTGCAAGCAGAAAGTGTTCCGTACCTATGCTTGCGCTGCCCAGCCTATGGCTCTCCTCCGCCGCGTTTTGTAGTAAAAGTTTTGTTCGTTTTGAAGGCATCGCTGAAGTATTCACGAATATACCGCCCTTCACCGGATTTTTGTCCTCAAAGAACACTATGCTTTCCAGCGCTTTACGGAACTGCACCGTATCAATTTGAAGAAGCAGGAGCGCCCTTACGGCAACACTTTCACTGTCACGCAGTATTGCAAGCAGTATATGCTCAGGTTCAAGCTGCGCCGAAAAGTAACGCCGTGCTTCCTCATGCGCGTCAACAGCCAGAATCCGCTGCGCGCGCAGTGATAATCCTTTAAACATGGTTTCATTATACAGTACCTGCAAATGTGTTTCCAGCGGCTTGCACAGGAGTTTGCCCAGCAAACCCCACCCTTCCTGGCAAACTCCCATGGCAATGCGCCCTACGCTTGCCACGCTTGCTTCGTCACTTCGTTCCTGGAAATGACGGCGCTTTGCCGCCTGCGCTATTGACTACGGATATGCCGGGAAGGTATCATTTAGAAGATGATCAACAAGGTTTATCACTGGGCTGATGAGGCTGCACAAAAGATAATCCGTGAGAAGGGTGAAAAGGAGCTATATACCTGTGCTTCCGGCATCACGCCGTCAGGTACGGTGCATATCGGCAACTTCCGCGAAATAATTTCCGTTGACCTTGTGGCGCGGGCACTGCGTTCACTTGGGAAGCAGGTGCGATTTATCTATTCGTGGGACGATTACGACGTGTTCCGTAAGGTGCCGCTCAACATGCCTAAACGTGAGAAACTTGAAAAATTCCTTAGGTTTCCGATAAAGATGGTTCCCGACCCGTGGGAGCGTGACTCCAGCTATGCCCGCCACCACGAGGTGGATGTAGAGAGCGCGCTGCCTATGGTTGGCATAGCGCCTGAGTACCTGTACCAGACCGAAAGGTACCGCGCTTCGCTTTATGCCGATGGAATTCGGGCGGCTTTGGGTAAAAAGGCGGAGCTTAAAGCTATTCTGGACAAATTCCGGGACTATGATCATAAAATTCAGGGCGAATGGTGGCCTGTAAGCGTGTTTTGCGACGAATGTAGCCGTGATGACACGGATATTGACGGCTGGGACGGTGAATGGCAGTTGGATTACCACTGCAACCTCTGCGGACACAGGGAAAAAACCGATTTGCGGACGGCAAAAGGCGTAAAACTGGGTTGGCGGGTCGATTGGCCGATGCGCTGGGCGTATGAAAAGGTCGATTTTGAGCCTGCCGGCAAGGATCACCACAGCCAGGGCGGTTCTTTTGATACGAGCAGGCTTGTCTGCAAGGAAGTGTACAACTTCGACGCGCCGGTAACATTCCGCTACGATTTTATCGGTATCAAGGGGGATGCCGGCAAGATGTCCAGCTCCAGCGGCAAAGTTGTCGATCTGCCTGCCCTGTTACGGGTCTACACGCCGGAACTGGTACGCTATATGTTTGCCGGAACAAGACCGAATACGGAATTTACCATCTCGTTTGACCTTGATGTTATAAAAATATACGAGGATTACGACCGTACAGAGCGGATTGCCTGGAAGACGGAGCCGGCAAAGAACGAGGAGACATACCTGAGGGAGCGGCGTATATACGAACTTTCGCAGGTTGGGGATGTTCCCGCGGTGATGCCGTACCAGGTACCGTTCCGCCACCTGTGCAACCTGCTACAGATTGCGGACGGGGACATTGACGCCGCGATAGCGGGATTGGGAAATGTTAAACCGGAGCAGGAGGCGGGCATTAGGGCGCGCTGTGCCTGCGCGTTAAACTGGATAAATGAATACGCCCCTCCGGACTTTCGTTTTAAACTGCGCGAAGCGGGCGAGGCGGCGGCGTTAAGTGAGGCGGATGCCGCCGCGGTGCGTGAACTTAGGGACAGCGTGGTAGCTAAAATAGAGATGTTTGACAGCGACAAGGCCTGTGCCCAGGCAATTTACGACGCGGCGGAGCGGCTCAATATGGATGGCAAGTCGCTTTTCCGCGTTGCGTACGAGGCGCTTATCGGTAAGGAACAGGGGCCGCGCCTTGCGTCCTTCCTGCGCGTTATAGAAAAAAAACGTTTACTTGCCATCCTTTCAGCGTATTAGCAAAGGGGTAATATATGACCGTTCTTGTTGTCGATGATTCAAAGATTATGCGTAATATCGTAAAAAATCATTTTGACGATATTGGGTACAAATGCGATTTTATCGAAGCGGATAATGGGATGACGGCGTTGCAGCTTTTGGGTTCTAACTCAGTACATCTGGTTATGCTTGACTGGAATATGCCTCAGCTTTCCGGCATAGACTTTTTAAAGAAGGTGCGCGCCATGCCGCAGTACAAAACTCTTCCGATAATTATGGTAACAAGCGAATCGGCGCGTTACAGTGTTGTGGAAGCGCTTAAATGCGGGGCGACAGATTACATTATCAAACCAATAAACTCAAGGAATTTCAGGGAGAAAATTTTGAAAATAGATTTTTCAAAAGCGGGGAAATTAAAATAAAATAGTATGGACGGAGGGATGTATGGAGAAATACATACAATCGTTTATTGATGTTTGTAAAAACGTATTCAGGGAACTTATAAACGCCGAAATTGAGGCGGGACGGCCGTACTTTTCAAGCCAGATGTCCTATCCCAGTTGGGATATTTCAGGAATAATCGGAATCACGGGCGACGCCTGCGGCGCGATTGTAATTTCCCTGAAAAAACCTCTTGCTTTTAAACTGACCGAAATTTTGACCGGTAAAGTACACGACAGCGTAGACGACGAAGTTGTGGACAGCATAGGCGAGATCATAAACATTGTATCGGGAAACCTGAAACTTTATTTTGAACGGGAATACAGGCTTGTTATCTCCCTTCCCACCGTTGTACGCGGAAATGATCATACCATACAGTGGCCCCACTCCAATGCCCGTATCATCTGTATTCCTTTTTCAATATTTGACGGAGATGTTTTTTTTCTTGCTGTAGCCATTGAGTCGGCGGGCAGCGGCACAAATGCCTGACTTTAAGAGCCGAATCCGGACTTTGTTTTCAGGACTCGGATATGAAAAAAACGAAGAGCCGCTGTTTATGGCAGGCGGACCTGACAAGTATTACAAGATACTCGCCTATGCTTTACTGATCGCATCATCCTCTATACTTGCCTATACGATGTTTCTGCTTTTACAGAAAAGGAACATAGGCCTTGTCGCGTTGATGTACGGGCCAAGTCAGCTAGGCGTGGTTTTTATGACGCTGGCAATTGCCTGCATAGCGGGAATTGCCGCTTTGAGAACCCGCGTGCCGTTCTTTGCGCCGGCGCTCATTCCGGTAATTCTGCTTGTTGCAAACTGCCTTGAATTTTTTAGGCTGGGTTTTGGGAACGGTTTTTCAGGCCTTTGGGTTTTTGTAATTCCGCCGCTGGTATACTTTATCGCCGGCAAAAAAATCGGATTTTGCATTTCGCTTGCCATATTTGTGGCAATTCTGATTTTTATATTTTTTCCGCGCCTTTCAATTTATTACTATTCAAAAGAAAAAATCCCAAGGATTATAACGATTTATCTTTTACTCTTTATTACAACCCACATATACGAATATATCAGTAATTCAAAAGAAAAAAATCTTAAAAAACTCAACAAACTCTTAAAAACGGAACGGGACGAATTTACGATCATAAAGGACAGCCTCAAAACAGGCATATTTTTGATGGATAAAGATTTAATCATTCAGGACCATTATTCCTGCCTGTTGGAAAATACACTTGGCATAAGCAATTTAAACGGCAGAAAATTTACAGACTTGTTGGCGTCATCGCTTACAGGCGCGGAAATTTCAACCATAAGCGATTTCTTTGACATGGTGCTTGAGCGCCGTTTTGACGCGGATATGCTGGACGATATAAACCCGATTCAGGAATTAAACTATATAAGCAATGAAGGCGGTGCGCCAAAAACGCTGCGCTGCGCGTTTGCTCCTATAAATCGCGCTTCGGGTGAAACAGTAATTTTGTGTAATATCGAAGACATTACCGCCAAAGTTGAGCTGCAAAAACAATTTCAGCGTGAAGAAGCAAAGCATCAGGAAGAGATGAATACCCTGTTTGAAGTGCTTCAGATAGCTCCCGAAGTCTTTAACGATTTTATTGAAGACGCTGAGTACGAATTTGAAACGATCAACAATATTCTTAAAAATTCAAGAGTATCATCAAAGGGTACGCTTGCAACAATTTTTCAGTCAATTCACGCGATAAAAGCAAATTCCATAATACTGGGCCTCAATAATTACAGCCAAAAACTTCACGAAATTGAATCATACATAAAAGATTTACAGGCAAAAGCTGATGTTGGTTTTGACGATATGCTCTGCCTGACTGTCCGTATTGAAAGCGTGATGGGTGATAAAGACAATTTCAGAAAAAGCGTGGAAAAAATAAAAGCTTTCAGCATAGACGGTGTAAGGAAAAATACTGCTGATATTTTACTCGAAAACCTGAATCGGACGGCGGAACGGGCGGCGGTCAGTTCCGGAAAAAAGGTAGAGATGGACACCAGCGGCATAGACGCAGCGGCCATTGAAAGCGCTCCCCGGCGGCTTGTTAAAGAAGTGCTGTTGCAGCTTGTACGCAACGCCGTGTTTCACGGCATAGAAAGCCCGGACGAGCGCCTTGAAAAAGGGAAAAAAGAGAGCGGACTTGTTGCCGTTTCCGTTAATATTGAAAACGAAAGGATACATATAAAACTACAGGATGATGGGAAGGGCCTTGATTTCGAAAAAATAAGGCAGCGCGCGGAACAAATGCATCTAATCAGAAAGAATGAAAAAATCGAAGATAAAAACCGTATTTACCAGGCGATTTTTATACCCGGTTTCAGTACGGCAGGAAGCGAAGGTGTATACGCGGGCCGCGGAGTTGGCCTCGATCTTGTGCGTTCCCGCATAAAGGAACATAATGGCACAATAAAGATACAAACAGAAGCAGGGAAGGGCTCAATTTTTCATATCTTTTTGCCCCTGCAAAATTCCGAGGAGGATAATTAAAGAACAATGAATGAATTGTTACCAATAAAAATAAAACCAAATCCAAAAACGATACAAAATCTTGTCTTTGGCGTGATACTTGTCGCGCTGTTCCTTTTGGTGTGCAAGCTGTTTGCGCCATTTTTTACAATTTTGCTGTGGTCAATATTTCTTTTTGTAATAATAAATCCGCTGCACAAACGCATAACAAAAAATATTGATTTTTCAAAACGAAAAGGGAAATTCGTTAAAAGCATTTTTGCGGGAGTCTTTTCCATTGGCACCGCCGTACTGGTACTGATTCCGATACTGTTTGTTTTATCCCAGGTTACGCATCAGATTATGGAACTGGTTAATGTCGCGCGCAAAACTTTCCACGAAAATCCGACCATACTGCAGCAGGTATTGGAAAGGTTTTCGGAATTTATTTCAGAAATATCGGCGGATCAGGTGAAAATAAGCGCCGGGGAGATTCAACAGAGGCTGCTTTTGCTGCTGAACAGCGGAATCGACAACATTCTGAATTTTTCAAAAAGCATTGCCCTCAATATAAGCGGTTTTTTGCTGAGTCTTGTATTCATGGTTTTTTGCCTTTTTTTCTTTTACCTGGACGGAGCGTACCTTTCATCCCTTGTGTTGAATAACTTCCCGATAAAAGAAGAATACCTGGCAACCCTTGTAAAAAAATTCATGGACATTATCAAGAATTTGTTTTTGGGCTATATCATGGTTGCCATTGTCCAGGCCGTGCTTGCCTATATAATATTTGTCATATTCCGCATACACGGCGCTATGGTGTTTGCCTGCCTTACATTCATCTGCGTGTTTATCCCGATGTTTGGCGGCGCAATCATCTGGATGCCAATAGGCGTATCGATAATTCTGTCGGGCGAACCTGTCCGCGGCATTATATTCCTGATTATTTCCGGAGTTTTCATTTCGTTGCTTGATAATATTTTCCGTCCGCTTTTTCTTCAGGATCGCATACAACTGCATCCGCTGATTATTTTCTTTGCGATTATGGGCGGCGTAAGCGCCTACGGCTTTAACGGCATCATCCTGGGGCCTATTGCGGTAATACTTTTTCTTACCGTGCTTGACCTGTTTTTGACGGAACATCATATCGAACACAAGAATCCGATAGCGGATGGCGGCGCGGCGCGGCAGGCATCTGGTGGAAAACCTGCCGTAACAGACAGCGAATCAAAAAATTAGGAGACGCTTTATGCATAATTTTTCGGAAAAGAATTCCAACAACGCGATCATTACTGTTGTAGGCACGGATCATGTCGGTATTATCGCAAAGGTATGTACATTTCTTGCGGACCGCAACATCAACATTGAAGATATTAACCAGACTATTCTGTCCGGCAACTTTATCATGCTGATGATGGTTGACTTTTCAAAATACACAGGCACGCTCGAAGTGCTGAAACGCGAATTGTCAGAGGTTGGAAATTCAATGAATGTTTCCATCAATATGATGCACGAAAAAGTCTTCAGCGAGATGCACAGAATTTAGGAAGCGGGAATGTTATTTACTACGAAAGAAATTACGGAAACCCTGGATATGTTTATGCGGCATAACCTCGATATACGCTGCATCACGCTCGGCATATCGCTTTTGGACTGCGCTACGGGAAGCGGTGAGTCTACAAGGGCGCGGATAAAAGAAAAAATTCTGCGTACCGCCGCCAAACTTTCACAAACGGGGCAGGATATTGAACATGAATTCGGCATCCCCATCATAAACAAACGTATCGCGGTAACCCCGATAGCGCTTGTTGCCGCCTCGTCCGGGGATACTGATTACACCCCCTACGCGCAAACCATGGACGAATGTGCCGGCCTGCTGGGTATTGATTTTATCGGCGGCTTCTCGGCACTGGTACAGAAGGGCTTTACCACAGGCGACAGGCGGCTTATCGACTCTATACCGGAAGCGCTTTCACGTACCGTAAGGGTCTGCTCGTCCGTGAACGCGGCAAGCTCGAAGTCCGGCATCAACATGGACGCGGTGGCGCTGATGGGAAAGATCATAAAAGAGACGGCGGAAAAGACTTCGGCGCAAAACGCGCTCGGCTGCGCCAAACTTGTGGTGTTCTGCAACGCGCCGGAGGACAACCCGTTCATGGCGGGCGCTTTCCACGGGCCGGGAGAGGCGGAAAGCTGCCTCAATGTCGGCGTCTCCGGGCCGGGCGTGATTAAGTCCGTGATAGAAAACTGCCGGTCGATGAGATTCGATGAGCTTGCCGACGTGATAAAAAAGACATCGTTCAAAATTACGCGGATGGGTCAGCTTGTCGGGCGGGAGGCGGCAAAGCGGATGGGTATTCCCTTCGGCATCCTGGACCTTTCGCTTGCGCCGACTCCCGCGGTCGGCGATTCTGTTGCCCGCATCCTGGAGGAGATGGGGCTGTCCCACGCGGGGGCGCACGGTTCGACGGCGGCCCTGGCGATGCTTACCGATATGGTCAAAAAAGGCGGCGTGATGGCTTCCACCCACGTAGGCGGTTTTTCCGGCGCTTTTATTCCGATCTCGGAGGACGAGGGGATGATCGCGGCTGTCAACGCCGGCAGTATCAGTATAGACAAGCTGGAGGCGATGACTTCCGTCTGCTCAGTCGGCATAGATATGGTGGTTGTGCCGGGTGATACGGGCGCGGACACGATCTCAGGCATTATAGCTGACGAAATGGCTATCGGCATGGTGAACAACAAAACCACCGCCGTCCGGCTTATACCGGTTCCCGGCAAGAAGGCGGGCGACTGGGTCGAATTCGGCGGTCTCCTCGGCGGAGCGCCCGTGATGCCGCTCAACCCGTCAGGCAGCGCAGCCTTCATCGCCCGAGGCGGACGCATCCCCGCCCCTATCCACAGCTTCAGGAATTGAGTAGACAGGCAAACCTACGGCTTGACAACCGCTGCGCGGTTGTCTCCGGAGTTTGCGCCGCCGCAAGGCGGCTAGCTTACCGCAAACTTCAGGCCAAACCCGTTCTCTTTCACGCTCAGCGAATGACAAGGCCGACTCCTCAGCCATTGGCGTACGTTTGGTGCAGGCTGGACTGCCTGCCTGCTACATATTTGATTGGATTCTTTGCAGCAGTTCGTTAAGGCGGACAGAATTCCGGTTTTCGGGACGCTGGAGCAGGCGCTGGACGATGGACAGGGCAAGTAAGTTGTTGCCACTTTGGAATTCAGTGACGGCGCGTATATATTCCTGTTCCGTATAACTGTCGGCGGCCTGCGCGCTGCCCATCGCAACCTGAACCCTGTCTTTAAGCTGCATGGCAAGCGTATTGTTCGGGTTAAGCCGCAGCGCCTCGTTTACGTTTTCCAGCACCAGCGGGTACTGTGAGCGGACGTTGGCCTGGAACATACGCTGCGCGGCGGCGGCAAGCTCGTTGCTGCGGGCAAGCCTGCGCGGATCGGGAGGGGCAGGCCGTATACCCATAGCGATTTCAGCCTGCACCAGGGCGGCGTTTATGCCCGGATAGTTGGGGTTTATGTAGGCGAGGTTCTGGAGGTCCGCGAACGATTCCAGCGATCCGCGCCTGGCGCCCTCCACAGCTATCTGAAAGCGCTGGTTAAAGTTTTCGCTGAAGGCTTTCGGGTCTATAACCTGGTCAATCTGCAATTCCAGGATGCCGGCGTCCTGATTCACGGGGAACATCAGGCGCACCTCCTGAGTCTGCTGCATCGCGACAGTAAATATTTGCAGGCTGGCTTCCCGCCGGTTGCTGTTAAGCAGGCGCATACCCTCCTCGTAATTCTTGCGGGCGCTGGAAAGGAGTTGGCTCATTTCAGGGTAGAGCGGCGCGGTCGGCGCTATCGTCCTGCCGCCGCGCATGAACAATGCGCCGCGGGCCAGTGTGAGCCAGTACTCCACCTCCATTTCCGGTTCGCTGCTTACGATGGCCCATTCTCTTTCGGCGCGGCTAAGCGTTTCTTCCGCCTTTTCAAAGTTTCCGGCAAAATATTCATTACGCGCGTCGTTGACGAGGCGGCGTACCATAATAACCGTGTACTCGTACTTCTGGTTAGCGATCTCGGTTATCAACGGATTGATGCGGGAGTCAATTTCACCGCGAACGGCGGCCGATTCCTGTATCGCAAGGGAAGCGGAGTAACGTTCCAGACCCTGCGCCGCCTCGTCACGCGCCGTATCAAAATTGTTGCGTTCGAGTGAACGCTGCGCTGCCGCCAGCAATCCCCTTCCATCGCGCAGCAGGTTTTGCGCCTGCGTTTCACGCGCGGCGGCGGCAGATGCTATGTTCCTGTTATCTGCCTGCAAATCACCAAGCCTTGAGGCGATGGAACGAGCCTGCAAAGTGAGCTCGCCTATCCTGCTGTCCACAGCAATTGCCTGGCGTTCACGTTGATACTGCTCCAAAAGCAGACGCGCCCGCTCGATCTGGTCCCGAACGCCGCTGTCAATGCCGGCGGCAATTACCGCCGCTTCATGCGGATACAGCGCGTTTATATCCGTACCGTCTTCCAGTTTAAGCGGAACGCCCGCAAGCAGTTGCCTTTCCTGCTCAAGAAGCTCCCCGAGGCGGGACAGTTCCCGTTCCAGGCTGTTGTTTGCGATTGTGTACTGAATCGCGGCTATTTGCACCTCTACATTGACAAACTTGTTGCGCAAATTGAGCAGGGCGGCGCGGGTTTCGTCAAAGTAACGTATACCGTAAGGATTACTTATCGTATAGTCAGGCTGTTCGGGTATTGACGCCCTGAAAATTTCGGCCTGGGCGCCCAGGTCAGTCAAAATATCATCAACAGTTTCGGCATATTTTTGATAATCGTTCCGCCATGCGAGCATCTGTGAAAGCGCCGCGTCCGTAGCGACGGTACCGTCCGACCATGACGCAAGAACATTTTCACCGTCCGAAACGGCTTGTACGGATTGATACTGTTCCGCATCCCGGCAGGCCCTGACCAGGTACTGGGCCGACTGCACGGCGCCTTCAAATTTGAGGAAGTCCGGCACTTTGGCGGAGGCTATATTTCTGCCCATGACCGTTTGTAAGCCGCCGTCAGGCTCTGAAAAAGCGGTCCAATCAGCCATAAGCTCCATCGAACTACGGTTAAAAGCGGACAGACGATCCAGGATATCGAGGGCGCCGTTAAAATTTTCATTGTTAAGCGCTATGATTGCCTGTGAAAAAAACGCATCCGTCATTGCGCCATAGGCGTTTTCCATGGGCGCCATCGCCACGTTCCAGATCGCGTCGATTGTTCCCAGCAGTCCTTCACGAATCGCCTCCCCGCTTCGTCCCCGCAGGAGTACCGCTATCATGGGGAAAAAGAAACGGCCTTCACTCTTGATCTCCGCCGCTTCGGTTATGACGGCCTGCTCATCAAAATAGTTCAGGGCCTGCGTTACCATAGATTTAATTGCCGTCAGCCTCTCCAGATCCGGCCTTATGCTTTCGTGCGCCGTAACCAGCGCGCCGGTACGGTTGATACTGCCCTCAACCGTTCTGATACCCTCCTGCGTACTGTTGAACAGGCTGATCACGGGCTGGGCTGATGCTATAAAGTTGTCAATGTCCTGTAGAAAATTCCGCGTAGCCGCGTTCACGGTATCACCGTAACCTGAACGGAACATCTGTTCCTGGTACAGGCCAAAGCCGCTCTGGTACTTTTGCAGCGCGGCCAGGTACTCCTCCCTGTCGAGCAGATCCCGCGCTTCCCGCAAGATACGGTCAAGTTCGCGCCTGTTTACCGTAAACCGCGCCACCTCCTCAATGTTTGCAATGAACTGTTCAGTATCGGACCGGCGGGCAGCGTTCATGGATGTGAGCTCACGGCTCATTTGCAGTATGGTATCAACGTTTTCAGGATCATCTACGACCATGTCCAAAAGTTGATTCGCTACGGTTGTATAGTCCCCCATGTGCAACATAATTTCGCGTAGCCGTTTTTGCACATGATCAAACATATCAGGATTCTTGCGGGCAAATTCCGTCAAAAACTGGATCGCCCCCACATAATCTTTATTTTGTATCATGGCATCCGCCGTTTTCAATTCCGGATTAGTCTCTTTTCCGCCGCCCGCAAATACGGTAACGGAGCCGGCAAAAAGCAAGAGGAGGAGCGCCAAAAGCGATGTTCTATGCCTCGATCTGATGAACAAGCGCGTGGCATTTAACCGTCCGGTTTCCGTAAAAAACATACCAAAATACATGGAATTATGTCTTTTTATCGGCATTTATTGGGCTCTTGGCCATAGGGGAGTTTGCGGCGCTGCGCGTTTGGACAAGCGCTACGCGGTTGTCTCCGCAAACTTCAGGACTTTTTTACCGGCTGTGAACACTGCCGGTGGCAGCCTGCCGCGGGTCTGTTACGCCGGTTTTTTTATCGCCGGGAACTGGATAACACCGGCTTCCGCGAGGTTCTTCGATGTGCTTGATATATACGCCGTCTTCCGGTAATCGTCCGCTTCTTGCGCTACAGCCT
>JAIRMP010000184.1 GCA_031258615.1 Spirochaetaceae bacterium
GAAACTTTTTCTTGTCAGCATAATTCCTCCCAAAGTTTTTGGCTTTTAGCAGAGTGTCGCATGAAATATACCAACGATGCAAGATATTTGTGGGTCAAGTTTAGCGCTTGCGGCGGGGAGGCTCATTCCGGCGTAACCACTATACTTTACCTGCATAAGCGCTTCTCCTTAAAAATCCTTCCCGCAAAAAAAAGCCCGGCGCCCTGTCCCGCAACGGCGCTGTGCGCGTCTCGGAACGAGTAACCGGGTTTCAACCCTGCGGGGAGGATTTCTTATCCATCCCCAAAAATACAATCTTAAACGTGCGCCGAACCCCTACGCGCCCAAAGCTTCATGCCCGGGCGCTGTTTTCTGTGGCTCAGCGTCCGTATAGTATCGTAAAACGCCGCGCCCGTGTCAAGGCTCAGTACAAAGCGGACGGCGCAGTACGGGGGAGTCGTCTTTGCGAGGCGCGGAGCGCCGAAGCAATCGTGGCAAGCGCGGGGCGCTTGCCATAGGAGTTTGCGCCACAAGCCGCGAAGCGGCTTGCCGCTGTGAGGTTGTGCCAGCGGCACAACCCACACGCGGGTCGGTGGTGTCAACCGCCGCAAGGCGGCTTTCTCCGCAAACTCCACCCGCTTGTCGAGCCTCCCCGCATGGATTGCCACGCGCCTACGGCGCTCGCAATGACGGCGGGCGCAGACGACCGTACTCGTCCTGCTGTAACTCAAGAAGCTCCGCAATCTCCGCCCGCGCCTGGTCGGAAAAGTGCTGACGGTTTTTGCCGCCGTCCGTAAGCGATGTTTTTATCGTTTTTCCAAACGAAACATAAACGGGGCGCGGATGCACCAATTTTGTCTTTTCAAAGGCTTCGTAAGAACCGGTCAACGCTACCGGTACTATGTCCGCGCCTGAATCAGTTGCCAGGTGAAACGAACCTGTTCTGAACGGCAGGAGGCCCTGTCCGCGGCTTCTTGTACCTTCAGGAAATATTGCCATGGAATGTCCCTTTTTTATTTTTTCCGCCCCGCGTTTTATCGCGTCAAACGATTTGCGCGGATTCTTTCTGTCCATAAAAATTCCGCCCAGCAGAACCAGCCACAGGTTTATGAACGGGACATACATGATTTCTTTTTTTGATATAAAGCCGAAGGGTCGTCCAATCGCTATGAAGAGCAGCAAAACATCCAGTATGCCGGTGTGGTTGCAGACGAAGCACAGTCCAGTTTTTCCCCGAGGCGGAATGTTTTCCGCGCCGCTGACGGTAAGCTTAAAGCCCGTACAGAAAAGTATGAATAACGAAATGGTTTTTATTGACTTGTACATCAGTTCGGACGATGTTTTACGCAGTCCTATTAAACTTATTAAACCCAAAAATACAGCTACCGGTATTATTGTTGCCGCCGCGATAGTGATAACAAAAAAAACGTATGCGGTAATAAAAAATCTTTTTATCATTGCTTTTTCACCATGGGATGTATATAAACAAGGCTTGTGGAAACTGTATTTTGATTCACCGCGTCATTGTCCGAACCGGATGAGTATGCGGTTTCAGCTCTCATATTGTTGAACTTAAGCCTGGTCCAGCCTGTTTCCAAAGGGTTTATGCTTATGTTGTCGGTATAGCGCCGCCTGGACGGAAACGTAACAAGCGGTTCATCCGGCAAATTTTTTATGTTGGGCATATTAACATTTATAAAAATTTCATCATCCCAGAATTTTATGAGTTTATCAAAGTGCAGGGCCGCCCACGATGCGGCTGAGTCCCAAAAATATTTTGGGCTGCCGGCGAGAGAAAACGCTATTGACGGAATGCCATGCAGCGCTCCTTCACGCGCCGCCGCCGCCGTACCGGAAAATATTATGTCTGTTCCCAGGTTGCAGCCGGCATTTATTCCTGAAACTACAGCGTCAACCCTGAATTTTATTCCGCCGGAAAGTACGGCAATTACGCAGTCTACAGGTGTTCCGCCGCATATCCATGTGTCCGCCGCAATCTCTTTTATGTCGATATACCCGGCGGCAAGCGACATTGAATGTGAAGACCCTGAACGTTCCCTGTCCGGCGAAACCATCAGCACCCTGTGGCCTGCCGCGCGCAGGGCGGACACCAGTCTTATAAGCCCTTCGCACTGGTAGCCGTCATCATTACTTGCAAGAATGTTCATGCCGTTATCTTACTTCAAATATTTTTTACGAACAACTGTTTTGTCATTTACATGGATTTTTAAAAGGCTGCCGCAATCAATGCCGTTCCGGTGATGGTTTAGGTAATTGATATACCAACGCTTCCATACTCGCCGGCGCGCCATCTGGCGTCCATCTCCAACGCGGCTGCTGTATCTCGGTCTTATAATCCTCCATCTCGCTTCGGGGCCTATACCCATGGTCACAAAATATATCCTTATATCCTTCCGTTTTGTATCAGTCCTCATACACCAAATGGTTTTCAGGAAACCATTCCCGTAAATCCGGCGGGAATATCATCGGGGTGTCCCGATCTATGTTTACAAGTTGTACGCTCATACAGCAAGGTTATCACAGTTGGTCGATACTGGGCGAACTCCGCCAAAGTCCCGCAGGCCCAACCCGCCCTCTTTCACGCTCAGCGTATTACAAGAACAATGACTCAGCTACTGGCGTATGTTTGGCGCAGGCTGGCCTGCTGGTCTGCGGCGTCGAATAGGCCGGGCTGCGGGGGCGATGTTTCCGGGACGGGCTGTCTTTTCTGTTTGGCACACGCGGGCGGCTTGGCAAGCAGGGACTTCCAGCGGCAAATGATGTTGAGCGCTTCCAGCGGGCTTGTCCTGTTCACGTCCAGTTTTGCAAGTTCATCCAACACGGACGCCCCGCCCGCCTGAGTCCTTTCGGCAGGGGGCGGCGTTTTGTCAGGCGAGGGCACGTCAGGCGGCAGCGGGAGCGCGCCTGGTTTCAGCGTCCGCATGATGGCCTCCGCCCGCTCAAGGACTTCCCCAGGTATACCGGCAAGATTCGCTACGTGAAGGCCGTACGATTCGGCGGCGGCCCCTTCTATAAGGCGGCGCCGGAAGATGATTTCACCGCCGTTCTCTTCTACAAGAAGAGAACGGTTCGCAAGGCGCGGGTGCCGGAGCCCGGCAAGCTCGTGGTAGTGCGTGGCAAAGAGCGAGCGGCAGCGTACCGTGTCGAGCAGGTATTCACTTACAGCCTGCGCTATCGCAAGGCCGTCCCGCGTACCGGTACCGCGCCCCACCTCGTCCATTATCACAAGGCTCTGTTCCGTAGCGGAATTGAGGATCGCCGCCGTCTCCAGCATCTCGGTGAGGAAGGTCGATTCACCGCGCGCCAGATTGTCAGAGGCGCCGACCCGGCAGTAAATCCTGTCCGCCACTCCTATTTCGGCGGCGCGGGCCGGCACGAAGCTGCCTATCTGCGCCATTATCGTGATAAGCGCCGCCTGCCTCAAATAGGTAGACTTTCCCGCCATGTTGGGGCCGGTTATCAGAGCGAAGGCCGGCCCTGACGAGCCTTCCGGCCTTGCATCCAGCATGATGTCGTTAGGTATGAATTCCCCGCGGCCAAGATTCGCTTCGACAACGGGATGCCGCCCCTCAACTATGTGGAGCCGGGCGAGACAGTCCACTGAGGGCCTTGCCCACACACGCGCAGCCGCCGCGCGCGCAAGCGACTGGGCTGTATCCAACTCCGCTATGCGTTTTGCCGCGGCCCCCAATTCGGCCAATAGCCCCTTAGCCTCCTCGCGCAGGGCAAGGAACAGATTCTTTTCAAGCTCTATTATCTTATCAGACGCGCCGTTTATCTCCGATTCGAGGGCCGCCAGCCTGTTTGTGGTAAAGCGTTCGCCTGACAGGAGTCCCTGCCGCTTGATGAAGTGGGGCGGTATCTTTGAAAGCTGATTCACGGCAACGTCAAAATAGTAACCCAGAAGCCTGTTGTAGCGTATTTTCAAGTTTGAAATACCGGTATTTTGCCGTTCTTCCTCAAGGTACGCCTCCAGAAGCGCCCGTCCGTTGTCCCGGAGATCGTGCAGCGTGTCCAGTTCCGCGTTAAAACCGGCGCGTATCAGCTTTCCTTCGGTAAAAAGCGTCGACGGATCGTCGCATATACCCCTTTCCAGCGTTTCCTTCAGCGCCATGAGCCGCGAAAACTCCGTTTTGCCGAACAAAACAGCCTCCTCCGACTCGAATTGCAGATAAATATGCATCCACCCGCCCGTCTTTTGCGCCTCGTCAAGCATGAGGCAGCATTTTTCCAGTGAAGAAAGCGCGTTTTTTAGCGCCAGCATATCCTTACCGTGGGCGCGGTTCATCGCAATCCTGGAAGAAAGACGCTCGAAATCCGGCATCCCTGACAGAATGCCGCGCAGGATGGACAGCGTCCTTTGGTCATGGTAAAAGATGTCGACCATGTCCAGACGCTTTTCGATCCGGTCCGTGTCGCGCAGCGGGTGGGACACCCTGTGCTTCAACAGACGCCGCCCCATTGCCGTCTTTGTCTCGTCCAGCGTTTCAAGCAGAGAAAAATGGACGCCGCCGTCCCGCAGGTTGCGGAGAAGCTCCAGGTTGCGGCGGCTTGCCTCGTCAATCCAGACATAGCCCTCCTCGCTATAGAGTCGCAGACGGCGGACATGGGGGATGCGGGTCTTCGCCGCCTCGTCCAGGTAGGAAAGCAGGGCGCCCGCCGCTATCAGTTCCGGCGCAAGCTGGAGCTTGCCAAGCTCCCCGGCAAAGCTGTGCCCAAACTGCTGGTGGAGACGTTCAGCGCTGCGCTCGGCATCAAACAGCCAGTCCGCCCAGCGGTTCACAACTATGCCGCGCTGCTCGTCAAGAGAACGCGCGATAAGCGGCTTTTCACGCAGCAGCGCCTCCTCTACAACGATTTCCTTTATGTCAAGCCGTTCCAGTTCCTGACGGAGGCGGGACGCGGAGTCCTCCCACGGGAAAGCTGCCGCACAAAATTCGCCGGTTGAAAGATCGATGTACGCGAACGCAAGCCTTGTCTCCGCCCCGAAAACACAGGCAAGATAGTTTGCGCTGCCCTGCTCAAGGAATTCCTCGTCTACCGTTGTTCCCGGGCTTATCACCTCGACAACATCCCGCTCGATCAGCGTTTTTCCTTTGGCAGGCTCGCCGACCTGCTCGCAGATTGCGATTTTTTTGCCGTGTTTGAGGAGACGCGCTATGTAAGAGCGGGCGGCATGGTACGGAATGCCGCACATGGGCAGCCCGTTGCGGTGGGTCAGCGTGAGGTTGAGCAGGGCGGAAATTTCCAGCGCGTCCTCGGCAAACATTTCGTAAAAATCGCCCAGCCGGAAAAAAAGCACATCGCCCTGGTGTTCTTTTTTGATCCGCCGGTACTGGACCAGCATCGGGGAATCCGCGCCTTCAGTCTTCATTTTTTAGCGCAATTTCGTTTTTTAATGAAACAATAACGGGTATCAAAAAAATAAAATCCGCCAGCGCCAAAAACGGGACAAGCAGGTTCGTAAAAATACTTTTGGCGTCCGACAGTAAAGCCTCCGCGATAAAACCATCGATCCCTGAAACCACGCAAACAACAATGGCGCAGATACTTATCGCTTTTCCGGACGCATAGAGCCATGCAAAGGGCCTGTATCTCTTGTTATCCAGCCACAGAAAAAAAGCCATCAGCGGAAAAAGCGCAAACGGGGCCGCGTACAGTAAACCGGACGCAAAATAGTTATCCTTGGTATTAAACTGGGTTCCTGCCAGCAAAAAAAACAGCAAAAAAAAGCGGCTCCCATCGTACAAAAAAGTGATAAACCTGAGCATCCCTCCAGTATAATTCCAATTTCCCGGCGCGGATAGGCAGGCAGGCCAGCGGGTTACGCGCTTCGGCCTGGAGTTTGCTTGGACAACCGCGAAGCGGTTGTCCAAGCGCATAGCGCGCCGCAAACTTCGGAGCTCAAGCTGAAAGCTTGCGCCGAACGTATGGGTAGATTTGGTGACTTCCGGGGATTTTGCCGGGTGGTGAGGGTTTTCCTGTTAAGAGGGGAGTTACCCGTCTGTTGTGCTCAGCATATCCAGGCTCAACGATGTATGCCGCGTTCTGTACCGGTTTTTCTCGAACAGGCCGATGCCTATGTTGTGCTTGCGTTCTACGTCCAGTGTTGAAGGCGGGCCGTGTCCGGGTAGTACGATATAGTTTCCGTGCAGCGTGAATATCTTGTTCTGTATCATCGTGATCTGTCGCATCGCGCTGTACGCGCTGTCCGTCCGCCCGGTAAGCCCTGCCGAAAGCACGTCTCCCGTAAAAAGCAGATGTTCAATGATGTAAACGACTGAATCTATAGAATGACCCGGAACGGAAACAACCTTGATCGTAAAGCCGCCTATATTGATCGTGTCGCCGTCACGCACAACGTTTGTTTTGTAGTCCATGATCATGCTTTTTGCGGAATAAATATCGACATTGTAGATGCGTTTTAACGAAGGCAGTCCTTTGATGTGGGTGGGATGGTTGTGCGTAATCAGAATACCTTTCAGGCTGTACCCGTTGCCTTCAATAAAATCAAGAATCGTTTCGTCCATGTAGCCGGGGTCTATTACCAGCGCGTCACGAGGAATACTTTTCGCGTCAGTGCCGCCCGGCACATCGTTGAGGTCGCTGCCAACCATGTAACAGTTGCATAAACCCTGTTTGCAGTAATAAAAAGACAGTTCCATAACCTTTAACTTTCCATTTTGAAGAATGCGTCTTTTGTGTTTGAATACTTAAAGCTGACGCCGTCCCACTCAACATTAAAAAAGTGTACGTTTTTCAAATTACAATCTTCTATGCTTGTCTGCACCAGTTTTGCCATGCTGAAACGGCTGTTATAAAGGTTTGAATGATCGAATGAAGATGCGGAAACAGAGGCGCCGTTAAAATTCAAATGTACCAGCTCCGAATCGTTAAATTTGCAGTTTTCAAAAGTGCAGCCGCCAAAGGACAAAAACTGTAGATCACAGTTTGAAAAATCACAGTCATTAAAAACAGAACCGTCGAAAAAAACCATACGGGCCAGAACTCCTCTGAACAGGCAGCTTTTGAAGCAGTCTTCCGTAAAATTGCAGCCGTAAAAATGTTTTGATGAAAAATCATGGTATTCAAAGCTTAAATGCGCCGCACCAAGATCGCAGATTGTATTTTTGCCAAAAATATCCGCGGCAATACGGCGGGCCTCCTGCCGCGGGTCGGCGCAGTGCAGCCCGCAAAGTTCAGAGCCGCTGATAGCCCCGTTGCCGCATCCCGCCGCACAGGGCGTCCTCTTAAACATTGTTTAATGATACGCCTCCCCGCCCCTCGTTTCAAGCCCACAGAGATTGTTGCAAAAATTTCGCCTAAGGACCCGCTGTTTACGACAGTTTGGCGATCCGAATAAGGGATTGCTGGCAAGACCAGGGCTGGGAAACTGTGGGTGGAGCGGAGCGTGGGAAGGAGTAGAAACCGCGAAGCGGTTTGCCGCTGTGGGTTGTGCCGGTGACACAACCCACACGCGGTACGAAGGAGCCAAAGTGCCCAAGCCCG
>JAIRMP010000203.1 GCA_031258615.1 Spirochaetaceae bacterium
ATAAAAAAAGAGCGGCAACCTTAACCCGCGCATGAACTGGCCTTCATGCGCGGAAAGTTGTCGCTCTTGTATCTCTGGGCCAGCAGAGAGGCAAAAGAACCGCGAAGGATTCTCTTGCGTCTACATAGCCGAATCTATCACTTATTTTTCACAAGTCCTTTGTAAAGACGGGACAAAGGACTATAGAGATGTTATAGTCCTTTGTAAAGACGGGACAAAGGACTATAGAGATGTCATAGTCCTTTGTAAAGACCGGACAGGAGACTATAGAGATGTTATAGTCCTTTGTAAAGACGGGACAGGAGACTAAACAAGCCGCTTAGTCTCCTGTAACGGTTCTATAGTCCTTTGTCATTCCCACGCCACACTCCACCCACATTTTTTGCGCCCTGAAACTGTGTAGCAGTCTCAGGGCGCGGAAGTATCGTTTTGCTTGGGTGTCAGTCACCTGCGTCTCATAAAAGTAAAATTGCTGGGGGAACCGCGGGCGCGGCCTTGACTCAGGCGGCCTCAAACTGATACCTTGTTTTCTAGTGACCCCTTCGTCTAGTGGTTAGGACACCGGATTTTCATTCCGGCAACACGGGTTCGACTCCCGTAGGGGTTGGTTTTTGAGAAAACCTGCCGGCGCGTCAAACAGGCATGAAACTTTTGTGTCGCGGCATACCGCGCCAGGTTCCGCCTTCACTTTGTAATCAGATAGCATACCGGCATCCTCTTACCCCTGAAATCTTCATCGCGGACACGTTCCGTTATGTCCCTTACCGAAATATTTTTTTCAGCCCCCACACCTTCAAAGGTATCGCGTAGATCGCCTGCCTGAAAACCGAATTCACGCGCGCGAAACTTCAGCGTGTTTACGCGAAGCGGATGCTGGCGCAGGCTGGCCTGCGCGACACTACCGCGGAGCGGATGTAAAACCCGCTGGCGGGCGCAGAAGAAAAGCCTGCCGCCGCCGTTCAACAGCGCGAGACACTTTGAAAGCAGGTATTGGTAATCATGTTTTATGTCGAAGACCCCGCCGAGCGGCCCGCCTTTCATCTTTTTTGAATTTGAGAACACGGGCGGATCGGCGACTATCATGTCCCATCTCCTGCCGGAAGCCGCCGCTTCATCCAGAAACCTGAAAACATCGGCCCGCGCGGGAGATGTCCTGACATTGTTTAACGCGCAGTTGCGGAGCGCCCATTTAAGGTATGTTGACGACATATCCACCGAATCCACCCTCCGCGCCCCTCCCGCCGCCGCGTATACGGAAAACGAGCCGGTATAGCAAAACAGATTCAAAACAGTTTTGCCGGACGCTTCCGCCATAACCATTTTCCGCAGAAGGCGCAGGTCGGGAAATATGCCGGTATCAATGTAGCCGGACAGGTTTACGATGAACGAAAGGCCGTTTTCCTTTATCACCATCTCGAAAGCGGCGCCGTCTTCTTTTTGATACTGGGTATCAAATTTGTTTTCATTCCCCGGCAGCCTGTGCCGCTGCCGGCGGCGTACTTTCAAAAATATATTTTGAGTGTTGACATTCAGCGCCTCCGCCGCGGCGGCCGTCATCGCGCTAAGCCAGCTTTCCTCCTCTCCCTCATCCTTTTCGTAGGGGCGCTTGTACAGAGCGCCGGAAACGGCCTTGACCTCATCGTTGCTATAAAAATCCAACACAAGCGGGATTTCCGGAATGTCGCGGTCGTACAACCTGTACGCGCCCGCGCCTGTACGCGCCGCCCACTTGCGGAGATGGGAAAACCTTTTCCGCAGGCGGTTGAAAAGCATCTCCGCCTGAGCCTCAACCCCGCTCACTTAAGCGCCTCTAGCTTTTCCCTGATAAACTCGCTCTTTTCTTTGAGACCTATTTTGCCGGTTTGCAGCAGGATGACGTTGGGGGCTTTCGGGTCCGGCCTTACCCTGCCTCCGCTCTCGTTGATCAGGCGGAGCAGGCGGTCGACATTCACGTTTGCCGTCTTTGTGAATTCGGCGCGAACGACGCCGCCGTGTTCCTTCAGCGATGAAATTGATAATTCCCGGCAGATTATCCGTATCTCCGCCAGGGACAGGAGCGACAGGACTTCAAACGGCGGCGGCCCGAAGCGGTCGTAAACTTCGGCGTTGACGTGCTCCAACTCGTCCCTGTGCTTCACCGCCGCTATCTTCTTGTACACATCCATCTTTTCCCGCGGGCTGTCTATGTAGCTGTTCGGGATAAAGCCTGAGTATTCAAGCTCAAGCAGGGTTTCCGCCTCCGCCTCGTAGTTCTCGTTCTGTAACCGGCGTATCGCGTCGTCCAGCAGGCGCGCGTACAGTTCGAAGCCGACCGAAAAGATGTTCCCCGATTGCTCCCGCCCCAGCAGGTTGCCCGCGCCCCGAATCTCCATGTCCTTCATAGCTATCTTGAAGCCAGAGCCAAGCTCCGTGAAATTGGATATGACCTCTAGCCGCTTCATCGCCGTCTCCGAAATCGCGCTGTCGGACGGGTAGAAGAGGTATGCGTAGGCGGAACGCCCGGAGCGCCCCACCCGCCCCCTAAGCTGGTAAAGCTGGGACACGCCGTACATATCGGCGCGGTCTATGATGATCGTGTTTACGTTAGGTATGTCTATTCCGTTTTCGATTATCGTTGTCGATACGAGCACGTGAAAGCCGCCGTGAACGAAGCGGCGCATCACGTCTTCCAGTTCCTCCGCGTCCACCTGGCCGTGCGCGATCTCGATTGAGACTTCCGGCACGAGGCGGGAAAGCCGGGCCTTCACGAAGTGAAGGCCCTCGATCCGGTTGTGCAGGAAGAATACCTGCCCGCCCCGTTCCACCTCGAAGCGTATCGCACGGGCGATCTTTTCCTCGTTATACTCGTCGATAAATGTTTCTATCGGCAGGCGGTTCCGTGGCGCGGTCGCAAGGATGCTCATGTCGCGTATTTTGAGGAGACTCATGTGGAGCGTGCGCGGAATAGGCGTTGCGGAGAGAGCCAGGCAGTCGACATTGTGCTTCAGTTCCTTCAGGCGTTCCTTGTCCTTGACGCCGAAACGCTGCTCCTCGTCCACCACGAGGAGGCCCAAATCTTTGAACACAATATCTTTCTGTATTATGCGGTGCGTGCCGACAAGGATATCAATCTCGCCGCGTTTAAGTCCGGCCAGAACATTCCGCGCCGTTTTTTTGTCGACAAAGCGGGAAAGCATGGCCGTCTTTACGGGGAAGTCGCGGAAGCGTTCGATGAAATTCTCGTAGTGCTGTTCGGCCAGTATCGTGGTGGGGGCGAGGAAGGCCGCCTGCTTGCCGCTCATTACCGCCTTGAAGCAGGCCCTGACGGCGACTTCCGTTTTTCCGTAGCCCACATCCCCGCAGACAAGCCTGTCCATCGGAACTATGCTCTCCATGTCCGCCTTTATTTCCTCGACACAGCGCGCCTGATCGGCGGTTTCCTCAAACTCGAAACTAGCCTCGAACATGAGCTGCCATTCGCTGTCCGGCGGGAACTTAAAGCCGCGCGCCGCCTTCCGCTTCGAATACAGGTCTATTAGGCGGGCGGCAAGCTCCTCCGCCGCCTTCTTCGCGCGGGCCTTCCGCTCGCTCCAGCCTTTGGCCCCTATCTTGTCCAGGCGCGGCGCGGCCCCCTCGTTCCCTATGTACCGCTGCACGAGGTTCACCTGCTCTATCGGCACAAAGATTGTCTCCGCCTCGGCAAATTCAAGGCGTATGTAGTCGCGCTCGCTGCCCAGCGCGTTTATCCGTTCTATGCCCTTGAACAGGCCGATGCCGTAGTTTATATGGACGACAAAGTCGCCGGGGTTAAGGTCTATAAACGTGTCTATAGCGGCGGTCCTCGCCGTTTGCAGCGAGTGGGGGCGTCGCCGGAAGCCGAATATTTCCTTCTCCTGTACGACAAGCAGCCTTATATCCGCCAGCGAGAAGCCGCGCGAAAGCCGCGTCCTGATGATCTGGAGCCCTTCTATCTCTTTTAACAGCTCGCCTATCCGCAAAACCTGTATGTCGGTTTCTGCGGCTATCACTATGCGCCAGCCTTCCCGCAGGAGGCCGGAGAATTCCTCCTTCATGTAGTTGATGTTGCCGAAAAAGCTTCGGGGCGGATCGCAGTTTATCACAAAGCGCCTCGCCTCGCCCTCGCCCTGGGATTTTTTTACCGAAAGGAACGAAACCCTGTTTGTGATATTCTTTGTAACGGAATCAAAACTGTAAAGCAGCCGCTCCGGCGCCGGTACGGGACGCTCGCGGAAGGCATTGCGGAAAAGTCCCGCGTACTCGCGCTGAATGGCTTCCTCCGCGCCGGCAAGTCTCTCCCATTCGAGGAAAACTACCGCCCCGCCGTCAAATCCGCTGTAGTAGTCCGTAAGGCTGGCCGGCCTTTCAAACGCGAGCGGGAAGAAAAGCTCCTCGTCCGAGGCGCGCCCCTTCACTATGAGGGCGTCCAGCAGCCCGCCTGAGCCGTCCATCCCGCTCGCTGAGAATTCGGGCAGGGTTTTGAGCTTCTCCGCCAGGAAGTCTATCCTCTCATCGTCCCAGACCACCTCCTTCAGCGGGCATAGGCTGAGCGTTTCCAGCCTGCCTCCCTGCCCAAAGCTGCTCTGATCGACGGCGTCGAACCGCTTTATCGATTCAACCTTGTCAAAGTCGAGCGTAACTCTGAAGGCAGCCGCCCCCGCCTCCGGGTCGTCCTCCTCTCCGCCTGTCATCACATCGACAACCTCGCCCCTCACCGCGAACTCCCCGGCAAGCTGCACGCGCTGAACGCGGGTATATCCCCAGCCGCCAAGCCGGGACGCGAGCGCGGCGGTGTCCAGTGTCCCGCCCGCTTTTATCAGTACGCGCTGTTTTGCCGTGTACTCAGGCGGCGGCAGCGGGGAGGCGAAGGCCCGCCGGCTCGTAACGAGGACGGCGGGCGGCGCGCCGGCGGAGAGGCCGGAAAGGATTCTGGCCCGCTCCCCCCAGACCGGCGATGTGGGGGCGGGGGAACGGTAGGGCGCTGTGCCCCACCAGGGGAACAGCGCGGCGTCTACTCCCAATGACCGCAGGTCGGCGGCCATCCCGGCGGCGTCCGTCTCCGAGGGCGCGACGACAAGCTGCGGCCCCGGTGAGCTTTTGGCAAAGGCCGCCACTATGATCGCGCGCAGGCCGCCCTCCGCGCCCTCCACGTCCAGCGGGAAGCGTCCCTCCGTATATGCGGAAACGAGCGGCGCCAGCCCGCCTGAGCCGGCTATCCCGTCCGCTAAAATTGAAAATGTCTGGCTATCCATCAAAAAACCGTGTTCAAATCTAAATTATACCAGACCAACCCGCACCGAACATAGCAGGCCAGCCCGCACCTAATATACGGCAGCAGCTTAGGCTTGGAGTTTGCGGTAAGCCCGCCGCTGTAGGCGGCGTCACATCCGCTTTGCGGGTATGCGCGCCTGCCGTCCCTCGCCGCTGTCGTCATTGCGAGCGCCCGTCAGGGTGCGAAGCAATCCAGTCAAATGATTTCCTTTCTGGATTGCTTCGTCGCTACGCTCCTCGCAATGACGGCGCTTTGCCAGACCCCTCGATCGCGCGTCAGCCTGCGCCGCAGGCTTGCCGCGCAAACTTCGTAGGGGCTGTAACAAAAATGAGATATTTTACTTGGGTAGAAGTGGACAGACGGGTCATAGCGGGACAAATATAACCGATTTTCTAGAATAATCAGGGG
>JAIRMP010000037.1 GCA_031258615.1 Spirochaetaceae bacterium
TATTCGTGGCAGTGTTGACATTCGGTATCGTAATTGCCGGTTGCGACGACGGAAATACTGACGACGGCGGCGACAGCGCAAAAACAATCACCATCACGGGGTTGTCAGGGAAAAGCGGGGAAGCTGTGATTACGCTTTCAACTGGGCTGGACGACTCTGCTACACTGGTCGCTGCGGGGATCGGGACGATTTCAGGAGATTCGGCATCGTTTGCTCTTTTGAAAGAAGGGTATTCACCCTGGACCGGTTCCGGCAGTTACTATATCGTGCTCACGCTCAACGACAACGGAGAAAAAACCTATGTCTACACGAATGGGGGTGAGGATCCAGAAGAGGATGCGGTAGCATATTCCATCAGTTCGGCGTCAACGACTATTCCGTTTGGTAAATTTGCAGCGGTAGAAGTGGGAGGGGGGAGCTGATAAGATCGGCTGGGGGCCCGCGGGGCTTTCTTCACGGGTTCCTTTTTGAGGTGAGCAAGGTCCACAGATTACGCGGATTTTAATCAAAAAAATGAGGAGAGCAGGAAGAATGAAGAAAGACAGGAAGAACGCTCGGCTCGCGCTCGTGGCCTTGTTTACGGCGGCTGTCTTGTCCGCGTGCGCGGGAACGCCGCCGCAATGGGCGGAAAGCCCGGTTTCCGGCGTTTTACGCCGGAAATGCGCCCCAAAGAGGAGGCTGCAAATCATTGAGCGTTTACCCCGGCGGGCGCCTGCTTAACGTTTGGGCTTGTACTGACCGCCGTCCCTGAAATTGATGCCCGCGGATGCGTTTGTCATAAGGATGGGCTGGTGGGTCGCGTCCAGCATATCGCGCCAGAGGCTCGATTCGGGATCGACATGGCTCCGCCGTGAAACGGCCGCCTTGATAGGCAGGTGCACAAACTCGTTGTTTACAAGGCCGATCACTACTTTTGTTTTGCCGGCCATAGCCGCGTGAACCGCGGCGTTGCCGAGCCTGTCACAGTATATCGAATCTACCGGGACGGCAACGGCGGAACGCACCTGATAGCTGGGGTCTATGTACTTCAACGTTATTTCCACGTCTATCTTTTTAAAGTACTCTTCGATCTTTTGCTTCAGATATGGGCCCACGTCAACTATTTTGAGGTTGCCCGAAGCGTCCGTACCTGAATTTTTGGCAAGTACATCCTGCAAGGCCCCCTCGGCGACGATGATTACCGCGTGTTTTCTGTTGTGCAGACGGCGTTCAAGGTGCTCAAAGAATCCGTTAGGCCCTTCAAGATCGAAAGGAACCTCCGGAATCAGCACAAAGTTTACCTCGTGGCTCGCCAGCGCGGTGTGAGCGGCGATAAAACCGGATTCCCGGCCCATCACCTTGACCAGGCCTATGCCGTTGGGCTGGGATTTGGCCTCCATGTGGGCTGAAGCGACCGCTTCTACCGCTTTTGCGACGGCTGTGTCGAAGCCAAAAGATTTCTGGATGAACGAAAAGTCGTTGTCAACCGTCTTGGGGATGCCTATGCAGGCTATTTTCAGATGACGGCGCTTGATTTCGTCCGCGATGTCAAGGCTGCCGCGCTGCGTTCCATCCCCGCCTATCGTAAACAGTATGTTGAGGTTAAGCTGCTCTATCGCGTCCACTATCTTTGCTACCTCTTTGCCGCCGCCCCGCGACGTGCCAAGCACGGTGCCGCCAATCTTGTGAATGTCATCGACAAAATCAAGGGTCAGTTCCTTTGTCGGATAGCTGTATTCCGGCAAAAAGCCCTTGTAGCCGTAGCTGATACCGGTGATACGCCTGACACGGTAGTGGTACCACAGGCAGCGCACGATCGCGCGGATAACGTCATTGATGCCGGGGCAAAGTCCGCCGCAGGTTACGATGCCCGCGTGGACGTGTTCGGGCATAAAATATATCATTTCGCGGGGGCCGGCCTTTTCAAGCACCATGCTACGTTCAATGGCCGGCTGTTCACCCAGCTTTACATTTGAATCAAAACGAATAAGATCGTCATCTGAAACATAGTTTGCGATAAAATCGCCGCTGTTTTTTGACATCGTTATCGGCGAGCGTATATTACGCGGCCCCAATTCCTCAACTGAAAAATCCAGTTTTTCTTCACTCATATACCAACCTCCGGTACAATTTTTTGTTTAACTATACCGCTTCGCCATTAACGCATTCAAGCGGCGGCCGCGTTGAAAGTGTTTCAAGCATTCAAGGGCAGCGCTTGACGGAGGCGGCGGGAAAAGGGTAACATTCAGCATCCCCTTATCCGCGCGTTTGATAGAGGCGGCGCGGATCATTTTAGTCCGTAAGGAGGACACATGAGAAAGTATGAATTGATGGTCATATTTCCGATGGAGGAAGACCAGCACAAGGAGGGCAGGGAGCGGCTTCTGGCCGACCTTGCCGCTAACAACGTGGAGATTGAAAAGACAGACGAGATCGGTGAGCGCGATTTAGCTTACGAAATCAAAAAAAGGAAGCGGGGACGCTACGTCCTGTTCACGATGAAGGTGAACCCCGCAGCCATTGCCAGCCTTGACCGCATTTTTAAACTGAACAGCAACCTTGTCAAGTATCTTTTTGTCAGAATAGAGGAGTAAGGAGATTTTATGGCGGATTTGAATCACGTATCCCTGATAGGAAGGCTTACACGTGACGCCGAGTATAAGGTGTTGCCGAGCGGACAGGCTGTCTGCAACTTTTCTATCGCGGTGAATCGCCGGCGCAAGAACGGCGACAACTGGGAGGACGAAGCAAACTATTTCGACATTGTACTGTGGGGCAAGCAGGCCGATTCGCTGAACCGTTACCTGATTAAGGGTAAGCAGATAGGGATAGACGGGGAGCTTAGGCAGGACAGGTGGCAGCAGGAAGGTCAGAACAGGTCAAAAGTAGTTATATCTGCGATAAACGTGCAGCTTCTGGGCGGCGGGCCGGGACAGTCAGGGGCAGGCGGTGGAGGCGGCGCCTATTCCGGCGCGTCCTATTCCGGCGGAGGCGGCGGCGCCTATTCCGGCGGAAACTATTCCGGGGGCGGCCATTCCTACGGCGACGGCGGCGATATGGATGGTGGGACCAGGGTTCCCTCCAATCATCAGTTTACGGATGATATTCCGTTTTAAAAGGATTGTATCATGGGAGAAGACAGATTTATGAATAGGGACGGCGAGCGGCATTTTCGGACGGATCGCGGGCAGGACGGGGACGGACGCGACGGGGATGAACGCGGCAGAGGCGGACGCGGCGGAAAGTTTTTTGTAAAGAAAAAGGTATGCAGATTCTGTACGCAAAAACTAAAGATAGACTACAAGGATGCGGACGGGCTACGCCGTTTTATCACGGAGCGCGGCAAGATACTGCCGCGCCGTATCACCGGTACCTGCGCCAAACATCAGCGGACACTGGCGGAAGCGATTAAGCGGGCGCGGATCATAGCGCTGCTGCCCTTTGTCTCAAATTAGGCTCTGTACAGTTTACAGACTCACAGATGTATCACTTTAGGAGTGCATTATGAACATGAAAGTTATATTGAATAAAGACATTTCCCCGTTGGGCGAGGAAGGCGATGTAAAGGAGGTTGCCAAAGGCTATGCCCGTAACTTCCTGTTGCCGCGCGGAATCGCCTTAAGGTATACAGAACGAACGGCGCGTCTCTTCGAGAGCCGAAAGGGGGAGATTGATGAGCGCAAGAAGCTGAAGCGCGACGACGCCGCAAGCGTCAAGGAAAGGCTGGAAGCGCTTGAGCTGTCCATAGCGATGCCCGCCGGGGCAAACGGAAAACTGTACGGCGCCGTTACAAGCCAGACGGTGGTGGACGAGCTTTCCAAACAGGGTTTCCAGATAGAGCGGAAGCGGATAGAAATACCGGGAAACAGCATCAAGAGTACAGGAAAGTACAAGTTTACTGTCAAACTGTACGGGAATACGGTGGCGGAGTTGTTTATCAACATAGCGGCGCAAAAGACCAAGACCGCCGCCAAAGAGCCGCCCGCAAAGGACAGGCAGCGGCGCACCGGCGAAGGCCGCAATGAAAATGCCGCCGGCGCGGGCGAGACGCCAGGCGGGGATATAGCTTCAGAGGGTAAGCCGCCTGAGGGTGAGCAGGCGGCCTCCACGCCGGCAGCGGCCTCTGCCCCGGTGGAAGCGGCCTCTGCGCCGGTAGCGGCCTCTGCGCCAGAAGCGGCCTCTGTCCCGGAGGCGGCCTCTGTCCCGGAGGCGGCCTCTGCGCCGGAAGCGGCGGCTCTGCCGGAGGCGGCGAAGTAAAGGTCCGGTATGCCGAGAAACACGGCGTCTCCTTCAATAAAGGACAAGATACCGCCTCATAACGAGGATGCCGAGCGCGCGGCGCTCGGCGCGATGCTGCTCGATTCGGAGGCGACGCCCGCCGCCCAGCAGTATCTGCGGCCTGAAGATTTTTATTCGACCGCAAACGGGCGTGTTTACAAGGCGATTCTCGCACTGTACGATGATGGCGGCAAGAAGGCGGACATCATTACAGTGAGGGACGCCCTGTTGCAGGCTGGCGATCTGGAAGCGGCGGGCGGCGAGGCATACATAGCTTCGTTGACGGATGTTGTGCCGACAAGCGCCAACATTGAGTACTATGCCCAAATCGTGCAGGACTGCGCGCTGCGCCGCGCCCTGATCCACGCCGCGTCAAAGATAAGCGCCTATTCCTACGATATTTCCGAAGACTCAAGCATCCTGCTGGAAAAGGCCCAGCAGTTGATCTTTGACTTGACTGACAGGAAGCGGACTCTCAACTTCCGCAGTGTGCACGAGACGGTACCGGAAGCGATAGATCGCATAGAAAAACTGTTTCACTCCAAGAGCGCGTTTACAGGCGTCCCGTCAGGTTTTGAAGAGTTGGACAGAATGACATCGGGCTTTCAGAACGCTGAGATGATAGTGATAGGGGCGCGGCCTTCGATAGGGAAGACCGCCTTCGCGCTGAACATAGCGGCCAATGTTTCGGTACAGAACAGGCGTCCGGCGGCTTTTTTCACGCTTGAGATGACGGACGTGGCGCTCGCTACGCGGCTCATCTCGTCCGAGGCTCACGTCGACTCCAACTCGCTTAAAACAGGCTTTGTAAAACAGTCCGATTTTCACCGGATACTGGACGCGGCCGGGCGGATTTACGACGCGCCGCTGTATACGGTGGATATGCCGAACATGAAGCTGCTGGACCTCCGTACCCAGGCCCGCCGGCTCCGTTCAATGAAACAGATAGAGATAATTTTTATAGACTACCTTGGGCTTATCAGCATGGAAGATAACAGGATGCCGCGTTTTGAGCAGGTGTCCGAGATTTCCCGCTCGCTTAAAGGGCTGGCGCGTGAGCTCAATATACCGGTAGTCGCGCTGTCCCAGATAGGCCGCCCCTCCGAAGGCGCGCGCCCCAACCTGGCATCGCTGCGCGACTCAGGCGCGGTTGAACAGGACGCGGATGTCGTGATGTTCCTGCACCGCGAACGCAAGCAGGAGGTACAGACGGGCGAACCGGCGCCTGAGGTTATCGAAACGGAACTGATCATCGCCAAGCAGCGCAACGGCCCTGTAGGAACGGTAACGCTCGGTTTCAGGCCCAAATACACCGAGTTCGTCAGCATGGCCAAATAGCCCCCGTGTCAGTCATCTTTTAACCGGCGCTTTCTCACCCACTCACTGGTCAAAATCCGCTCCCGCGCCTATACTCATCACATGGCTTTAACCACGCATATACGCAACTTCTGCATCATCGCGCACATCGATCACGGGAAGTCGACGCTGGCCGACCGGCTCATCCAGAAAGCGCGGCTCATTGAGGAGCGCGACTTTAAGGACCAGATACTGGACACGATGGACATAGAGCGGGAGCGCGGCATCACGATAAAGAGCCAGGCGGTAACGATTCCGTACACGGCGGAGGACGGGGCGCTGTACGAGCTTAACTTTGTAGATACGCCGGGCCATGTTGACTTTACCTACGAGGTCTCGCGGGCGATTAGCTCGTGCGAGGGGGCGCTGCTGCTGATTGACGCGACGCAGGGCGTCCAGGCGCAGACGCTGTCCAACCTGTACCTGGCGATGGAACACAACCTGGAAATTGTGCCGGTAATCAACAAGATCGATATGGCCGCGGCGGACATCCCGGCGGCCAAGGCGCAGATTGACAAGGATTTGGGGCTTGATTCGGAGGGGGCGCTGCTCGTCTCGGCCAGGCAGGGGACGGGGGTTGATGAGCTTTTCAAGGCGATTGTGGCGCGTATCCCGCCGCCGCTGGGGAGCGCGGACGCCCCGCTGCGGGCGCTGATATTCGACTGCCACTACGACCCGTACCGCGGCGTCGTGGTGCACATCCGCCTCTTTGACGGCCTGGCGAAGAAGGGGATGAGGATACGCTTCATGTCGAACGGGGCGGAGTACGATGTCGAAAGTGTCGGCCTCTTCAAGATAGCGCTTGCCGAAACCGCGGAGCTGCGGGCGGGCGGCGTGGGCTACATAATCGCCGGCATAAAGACGGTGAGCGATGTCCGCTCAGGCGACACGGTAACGGACTCAGGCCGCCCGTGCGCCCAGGCGCTGCCCGGCTTCCGCGAGGTGAAGCCCGTCGTGTTCTCGTCAATATACCCCGTCGATTCAAACGATTACGAGGAGTTAAAGGTAAGCCTTGAAAAGCTGAAGCTGAACGACGCCTCCCTCGTGTACGAGAAAGATTCCTCGGCGGCGCTCGGCTTCGGCTTCCGCTGCGGCTTCCTCGGCCTCCTCCATCTTGAGGTGATACAGGAGCGGCTTGAGCGCGAATTCAACCAGGCTATCATATTTACCGCTCCGTCCGTTAAGTACAAGCTGAGGCTCAAGGACGGGGCGGAGTTGATGATCGACAACCCGTCGGACTACCCGGACGAAAGCCGTTTAGAGGGCGCCGAGGAGCCGTACATACGCGCCTCGGTGATTACGCCGGCGTGCTACCTTGGTAACATAATGACGCTCTGTATGGAAAAGCGCGGCGTTCAGACAAACATGACGTACCTTGACGAAAAGCGGGTGGAACTGGTTTACGATATGCCGCTCGCCGAGGTCTTGTTCGATTTTTACGACAGGCTGAAGAGCATAAGCCGCGGTTACGCCTCGTTTGATTACGACATCTCAGGCTACAAGGGAACGGAACTTGTAAAGCTCGATATTCTGCTGAACGGGAAGGCGGTGGACGCGCTCTCGCAGCTTGTCTTCAAGGATAAGGCTTACGATAGGGCACGGGTTGTCTGCGAGCGGCTCCGCGGCGAAATCCCGCGTCAGCAGTTCAAAATTCCCGTGCAGGGGGCGATAGGCAGCCAGATAATCGCGCGTGAAACTATCAACGCGCTCCGCAAGGATGTTCTTGCCAAGTGCTACGGCGGCGATGTTACCCGCAAGCGTAAGCTGCTGGAAAAGCAGAAAGAGGGTAAGAAGCGTATGAAGATGGTGGGCGATGTCGAGCTTCCCCAAAGCGCCTTCCTCGCCGTCCTCAAAACAAAAGACGAATGATGGCAGGCCAGGCAGGCCAGCCTGCACCGAACATACGCCAGTAGCTGAGTCATTGTCCTTGTCATTCGCCGAGCGTGAAAGCAAGCGGATTGGGTCTGGAGTTTGCTGGACAACCGCGTAGCGGTTGTCCAGCCGTAGGCTTGCCGCGCAAACTTCGTAGGGGCTGTAACAAAAATGAGATATTTTACTTGGGTAGAAGTGGACAGACGGGTCATAGCGGGACAAATATAACCGATTTTCTAGAATAATCAGGGG
>JAIRMP010000218.1 GCA_031258615.1 Spirochaetaceae bacterium
ACAGGGGCGCGGCGCGGTGTGAGGACGGCATGACGCTGACAATTACGAGCGATGTCCGCAACGAGCTTAACGGCAGGCGCGCTCTGCACAAACCGGACGATGTGGTGGAGACCGTTACATAAACAATCCCTTTCCACCCCCCCCCCCCCCCAAGAGCGGAATGGAGACAGTATCCCATGTCTTTAGCGGATCAAACAAGAAAAATTTGTCATTGCCCCTGCAATTTTAAATTTGGGCGCATCCCCGCGCGGAGCGCGGGGTCGGGCTATCCGCTACAATAAAGCCGCATGGCGCGTTGCGGTTTGTGTTAGTACCGCGTGTTAGGTGTGCCACCGGCACACCTAACAGCGGCAAACCGCTACGCGGTTTGTGCTTCCCCCGCGGTGTAGGCCGCGCCACATACGCGGCTCCCAAGCGGCTTTTGCCGCAGGCAGCCCCATAATTCAAGCGCAACAGGCTGCTATCCGTGGAGCCGCTTTTCTATCGCGTCAAGCTCTGTTTTAAGCTCAGCGGGCAGGCGGTCACCAAATTTCGGGTAGTGGTTCTTCCGCACGTCCTCGATCTCCTTCTTCCAGCCCTCTATGTCAACCCGCAGAAGCTCGGCCATGTCCGCTTCGCTCACCCCGGCTGGGCGCTCTATCGCGTCAGGCGTTGGCAGCGTACCTATCGGCGTATCAACGGACTTGCCCTTGCCGTCGCAGCGGTCAAAAATCCACGCGAGCACGCGGGAATTTTCGCCATAGCCCGGCCATATAAACTTGTCTTCGTCGTTTTTGCGGAACCAGTTCACAAAGAATATTTTGGGCAGCTTGTCGGCGGTCCCATTTTCTTCAGCCGTCCTGCCAATCTTTATCCAGTGCTTAAAGTAATCGCCCATGTTGTAGCCGCAGAACGGCAGCATCGCGAACGGGTCGCGGCGTACCTGCCCCACCTGGTCTGAAATCACCGCCGCCGTTACCTCCGAGCCGACGATTGAGCCCATGAATACGCCGTGGAGCCAGCTTTTTGACTGATTCACCAGCGGCACCGTCTTTGGGCGGCGTCCACCGAACAGGAATGCGCTTATCGGCACGCCGGCGGGGTCTTCCCATTCTTTCGCTATGCAGGGGCATTGTCTTGCCGGGGCGGTGAAGCGGGCGTTGGGGTGCGCGATCTCCTCCCCCTTGGGGCTCTTGTCACTCTGGGGGGCGGGCCTTCTGTTACCCTTCCAGTCGATAATCTCCTTGCCGGGAGCGCCGTGTCCTATCATCTCCCACCAAATATCGCCGTCTTCCGTGAGGCCGCAGTTTGTAAATATCGTGTTCTTCTTGATCGATTCCATCGCGTTCCTGTTCGATTCGTTGTTCGTGCCGGGAGCTACGCCGAAAAAGCCTGCTTCCGGGTTTATCGCGTACAGCCTCCCGTCCTTGCCGAACTTCATCCAAGCGATGTCGTCCCCGACAGTCTCCACCTTCCAGCCCGGCAGCGTCGGTATCAGCATGGCAAGGTTTGTCTTTCCGCAGGCGGACGGGAACGCGCCTGTGATGTACTTTACCTCGCCTTGCGGGTTTGTAATTTTCAGGATAAGCATGTGTTCGGCGAGCCAGCCCTCATCGCGGGCCAGCACGGAGGCGATGCGGAGGGCGAGGCATTTTTTTCCAAGCAGCGCGTTTCCGCCGTAACCTGAGCCGTAGGACCAAATCTCGCGTGTTTCCGGAAAGTGCGAGATGTACTTGTTTGATATTGGGGCGCATGGCCATGTGCCGTTATCCTTTTCCCCGGCGGCAAGCGGTTTGCCTACCGAATGGAAGCAGGGAACAAAGAAGCCGTCCGTACCAAGCACGTCAAGGACCTTTGAGCCTACACGCGCCATGATGTGCATATTTGCGACAACGTAGGGGCTGTCGGTAATCTGTACGCCGACCTTGGCTATCTCCGAACCGACAGGCCCCATCGAAAATGGTATCACGTACATCACGCGCCCTTTCATCGAGCCCTTGTACAGCGCGCTCATAGTCTTTTTAAGCTCCGCCGGGTCTATCCAGTTGTTTGTGGGACCGGCGTCATCCTTGTTTTTACTGGCGATGTAGGTCCGGTCCTCCACCCGCGCCACATCGGACGGGTCCGAGCGGTACAGAACGCTGCCCGGCCTCTTGTTTTCATCCAACACCGTGGCAAGACCTGAGTCAATCGTTATCTTGATCATCCGGTCATACTCCGCAGCGCTCCCGTCACATACCAGAACCGCGTCCGGCGTCATAAGCGCCTGCGCCTCCTCGACCCATTTTTTTAGCCCTGAGTGTTTTAATTCACTAACCTTCATACAAACTCCTATAAACGCGGGATCCAAGTCCCGCGTTACCACAAATAATAAAAAAATTATCCCTCCATATCAAGCAGCAGGCCAGGCAGGCCAGCCTGCACCAAACATACGCCAGTAGCTGACTCATTGTCCTTGATATTCGCCAAGCGTGAAAGAGAACGGGTTGGGCCTGGAGTTTGCGGAGACAACCGCGGAGCGGTTGTCCAAGCGCCGTAGCGCGCCGCAAACTCCTATGCAAGCCGTAGGCTTGCACGCCAAGCGTGAAAGAGAACGGATTACACGCTTAGGCCTGGAGTTTGCGGTAAGCAAGCCGTCAGGCTGGTGCCGCAAACTCCGGAGACAACCGCGCAGCGGTTGTCCAGCCTGATCGGCAGGCCGATCCAAGCCTGATCGGTAGGCCGATCACTGCATCAATTTAAGGGATAGACACACTTTCCAAGTTGTGATAAACCGGAAGAAGGGAGGGAAGATTACTAAGGGAAAAAAATATTTTGAGAAAACCCGAAGCCTGACGAAAAAGAGGGCTGCGAAAACCGCCCGAAGAAGCGGCGGCAGGATTTCAGCCGGGAGCGTAAAATGCCGTTCAAAAAACGGATGTGTTTTATGCCCGGCACGGTCAAAGAAAGTTCTCAGGGCGCGCCCGGACGGTTTTTTCCGGAAATAAAAGAAGCGGCTCATATGAGACGGGCGGGCGTTCAGCCTGGCGCGGCAAAAAGTGAAACGGGAAGCCTTTTGGGGATTGTTCCAGGCAAGCGTACGGGGAAGCTGTAACGAGGCCCTGAAGGATTGGCGGGGACACGTTTTGACGGCGGCGGACGGGCGGAGCCCGGGGAAGGGACGCCTTGAGGCGCCTGCCGGCGGGCTTTGGGGAACGGAAGCCGCCTGCCCTCTTTGTCTGCGGGTATCCGTCCAAAGATTTCATTAAGTGTTTGCGGGACAAGGAAACAAAGCGCCTTGTGCGGGCACGGAAGCGGTTCGATACCCGCGCATGGGCCGTATGAGAGGGGGAAGCAAGGTTATAAAGCTGCCGGAAGGCATAAAAACACGGGCGGCAGTGTTCCGTCCGGGCGGCGGCGGACGGGAAGCGCCGGTAACGAATGCGGGGGAAGGGGAGCGGGAGGCGGAGG
>JAIRMP010000047.1 GCA_031258615.1 Spirochaetaceae bacterium
GGCACGGTGCGGCTCCTTGATGAACTATACGCGGAACGGATACGGTTTGCCGATTTTGAAGGCGAGGAATGGATAGCGATAACGCCGTCAAATAGCGGAGATATAAATGTTGTAACAATGAGCCTCCCCGCCATGAATTGCGGGGTATCACTCGTAGAGCGGCGGGGCGGTTCATTAAAGCCTGTGGACGGTTTTCAACAGGTCGTTCCGCCTTATTTCGGTTAGTACCGGGCGTCCGTGGGGGCAGCGTTGGATCGGCAGGGCGAGCGCCGCCTCAGCCAGGGCAAGCGCTGTAGCGCTGTCCAGGTAATCGCCGTCCCTTACAGCGCCGTGGCAGGCCAGGGTGGCCGCCCAGCGTTCGGTGATGCTTTCGCCCGCCGTGCGCAGGCCTAGTATCGCGTCCACCGTTTCGTTGTCGCCCAGCCGCCACAGCGCGGGAAGAGCATCTATCCGCCATGACCCATGCCCGCCCTCTATTATCACACCGAGTTTTGCCAATTCCTCCCTGTGGGACGCGAGAAAGTCATCGTCCGCGCCGCTTTCTGTCAGGAATGTTATCGGCACGAGCAGGTCCTGCCTTGCGATCTGTTCCGTCAAAAAACGGTCGTACAGTATCCTTTCGTGGGCGGCGTGCTGGTCTATGAAGTAGAGCCGCTCGTCGTCCTCAACGAGTATGAAGAGGCCGAAAACACGGCCCGCATAGCGTAACTTCGACGCCTTTGCCGCCGCCCCGCAGCCCGTGGGTTCCTCAGAATCTTCCGGGGAGGGAAGCCCCCCGCCGCTGCCGCGCCCCGGCAGCGGAGCGAACTCATATTCGCCCCCAACTATGCGCTCAAGCGCCGCGCCGCCGGCCTCCGTCCGTCCCCGAAAGTCTTCACCGGCCTGTTCACAGACGCCGAACGAAAACGCCTCCTGACGCCGGGATGGCTGCTGCATATCAAGGTTTAGATGGCGGAAAAAGGAACGCAGCGCGGTAGTGATTTCGTGGTGAATGACGGACGAATCGGCAAAACACGCCTGTAGTTTTGCCGGGTGTATATTAAAGTCGGCCCTGGACGGCTCAACTTCAAGGAAAATCGCCCCTACCGGGTGTAGACCGTTCGGGAAGCATCCCTGCGAACCGTATTCAAGGGCCTGAAGCAACGAAAAGTCGTTTATACGCCTGCCGTTCGCAAAGACATACTGACCGCGGCGGTCATTCCGGTGCAGTTCCGGGCCGCCTATCACGATCTTTACCGAAAAATCTTTGCCTGACGCCGCAATTTCGTGCAAAAACCGCTCATCGCCGCCGTCCATGACGGCGGCGGCAAAACGTTTTTTGAATTGGGCCGTATCGCCGGTAAAGGCGGGCAAAAACAGTTTCAACTCGCCGTCCCGCAAAAACCTGAAGCTGATGTTGGGGAAGGGGAGCGCCTTGTCTATAAAAGTCTGCTTACAGAGGCCGGCCTCGCTGCTTTCCCGTTTCAGAAAACGTTTACGGGCGGGCATCGTGTCGAACAGGTTCCTTGCGCGGACGCTGCTGCCGCGTGTCCGCCGCGCCGGGCGCGGCGTGTAAGTTTCCGGGGAGATGTCGCCGCAGGCCGGCCCCGCCAGTAGACGCCACGCTTCTATGCCGTCTGTGCTGCTTACTATTTCGAGCCGGGCTACAGCCGCCGCCGCCGCCAGCGCCTCCCCGCGAAAACCCAGCGTAGCCAGCCTGTCCAGGTCGGCCAGACTCCGTATCTTGCTTGTCGCGTGGGTGAGGCAGCAGAGAGCGATGTCCTCCCGGCTCATGCCGCCGCCGTCGTCACTCACCTCGGTACAGGCTATGCCGCCCTGCTCTATAGACACATCTATATTGACGGCGCCTGCGTCTATCGCATTGTCCATAAACTCACGCACAAGGGACGCAGGCCGGTCAATCACTTCCCCGGCGGCAATCTTCCTTGCCTCGTCCGGGACTAAAACCTGTATGTTATTCATTGTTATGGGAACCTGAAGGCAGGAACTGCGTCCCGCACAGGGCCGGGCGGCCACTGCGCGGGACGGCGGCTTTAAGCCGACTTTGCCAGCATGATAACTTCGGGCGGCTGGAATTTCTCCACCGTGTCCCGTGAGATTACCACACGCTTTTGACCGGGCTGTGAAGGAAGCTCGAACATCGTGTCTATCATCAGGCGTTCCACTATGGCCCGCAGCCCGCGCGCTCCTGTCTTTTGACGGATCGCAGTTTCGGCGATAGCGTTGACCGCGTCTTCGGTAAACTCAAGTTTAACATCATCAATCGCGAGGGACGCCTGGTACTGCTTCACTATCGCGTTGCGCGGCTCCGTGATGATGCGCTTGAGGTCTTCGATTTTAAGTTCGTCCAGGCAGACCGTTATCGGCAGACGGCCTATGAACTCCGGAATCATGCCAAAGTGGATAAGATCGTCCGGGTGCAGGTTCTTGAAAAGCTCCTTGACGCTTTGATTTCCCGAATCGCGGCTTTCCGCGCCAAAACCTATGGGGTGCTGCACCACGCGCCGTTCTATATACTTGTCCAGTCCCACAAAGGCTCCGCCGCATATAAACAAAATGTTTGTGGTATCGATCCGTATCATCTCCTGATTCGGATGCTTGCGCCCCCCCTGCGGCGGCACGGACGCGATGGAACCTTCAATTATTTTCAACAGGGCCTGCTGGACGCCTTCGCCCGAAACATCGCGGGTAATGGACACATTCTCGCCCTTGCGCGAAATTTTGTCGATTTCGTCTATATACACTATGCCCCGCTCGGCGGCGGCTATGTTACCGCCGGCATTCTGAATCAGCTTCAGCAGTATGTTTTCAACATCCTCGCCCACATAGCCCGCCTCTGTTAGGGTTGTAGCGTCGACTATCGCAAATGGGACTTTGAGTTTGCGCGCCAGCGTTTTTGCAAGCAAAGTCTTGCCTGTACCGGTGGGGCCTATCAGCAGCACGTTTGATTTCTCAATTTCCACATCGTCCGGGTTGTTTGGCGGATTCGTGATGCGTTTGTAATGGTTGTAAACGGCGACGGACAGCGCCTTTTTCGCGTCATCCTGCCCGATAACAAACTGATCGAGATACTCTTTTATCTCCCTCGGGCGCGGTATGTCGCCCGTAAACTGGTTTGAAAGGTCGCGCTCACCATCGTTAAGTATACGCCTACAAACCTCAACACACTCGTCACAGATGTAAACATCGGACGGGCCGGCTATCAACCGCCGCGCCGTATCCCCGCTCTTTCCACAAAAGGAACAACTCCGTTCTGAATTACTGGAATTACGTAGTCTTGCCATGTTCCCCCCTCGTTAAAACCTTATCAACAACACCATAAGCAACCGCGTCTTCCGCGGACATATAAAAATCCCGTTCCATGTCGGCAGCAATTTGTTCCGCCGGTTTGCCTGTATGTTTTGAAAAATAATCTATTGTCATCCGTTTAAGCCGCAGTATTTCCTTTGCCTGTATGCCGATGTCCAATGCCTGCCCCTGGGCGCCGCCCCAGGGCTGGTGAATCAGTACGCGGGACGACGGCAAAACCATGCGTTTGCCTTTCGCTCCGCCGGTAAGTATAAGCGCGCCCATGCTGGCTGCCTGCCCTACGCAGATAGACTGAACATCACACTTTAAATACTGCATGGTATCGTAAATCGCAAGCCCGGCTGTAACGGCGCCGCCGGGGGTATTTATATAAAGACTTATGTCCTTTTCAGTATCCTGTCCGTCAAGAAACAACAACTGGGCGACAACAAGGTCAGCAGTTACATCGTTTATCTCACCGTCAAGGAACACTATACGATCCTTGAGCAGGCGCGAATAAATATCGTAAGACCGTTCTCCCATACCTGTTTGTTCAACAACGATAGGTACAAGGCTATTCATTTTTTCGTGCATAATTATAATTTAAGAATTCCTCGGAAAAATATCCACAAAATTTATCTTTTTTCCGGCTTTTACCGTGTTTTTTTCCAATAAAAGTTCAGCTACCCGGGCTTGCTCAATATCGTGAACAAGGTAAGCCTTTGCTTCTTCATTTTTCTCGTAGCTTTCCCTCACATCTTCAAGCGGTTTCCCCGATGTTTCAGCGATACTTTTATAGTGTTCCTCCAGTTCTTCATCCGAAACCTTGATTCCGAGATGCGCCGTCAGTTCCTTCCTGACCAGGGACTCCCGGATTTTTTTAACCGTTTCCCGTTTAAGCTCTTCGTTTTTCATCGCCTCTTCGAGAAAACGAGTCGTATCCGCCGTCTTCATATTGTCAAAGCCAACCGCCTGCCTCAGCGAAGAAAGTATTTCCACAGACATCATAGATTCCGGTACGGGCGGGGGATTCTGTTCAACTATCTTTTCGACAATCCTTAAGACTTTGATTTTTTTCAGGTAATTTTCAACAAGCAGTTCCATGTTTTCCCGTACACCTTTCTTTAAGTCCGCCATTGTATTGTATTTTTCGTCAACATCCTGGGCAAGTTCATCTTCATCGGGAAGTTCCCGCCGCTTGACGGATGTCAATTCAACGTGGATACGCTTTGTTTTACCGGCCAAACCGGCATCGTTAAAGTCTTCCGGGTATGTTTTTTGAATATCACGGGTATCGTCCTTCTTCATGCCGGTAATTTCATCGTCAAACTTGAATGGATTATGTCCCGATCCAAGGACGAACGAAAAATCCTTCCGCTTTGACGCGGGAATTTCCTCGCCGCTTTCGGACAGTTCGATGTAATTCACGGTAACAACATCGCCGGTTTCCGCCGGCGCGTCATCTTCCTTGTCCATCACAATCGCGTTGCGTTCCCGTATCGCATCTACCTCGCGTTCAACATCGGCATCGGTAACCTCGGAGGTTTCCGCTTCTACCTCAAGACCTTCGTACTGACCAAGAGTAATCCTGGGCATTACATCGTACTTGACAGAAAAAACAAACTCGCCTGCAAGATCAAGTTTAGGCTCCCCCTCAACCTGGGGTTCCGAATACGGCAGCGGGGCGGCGTCTTTCGGGAACTCATCCCCCTTAATCGTTTCGTTCACCGTGTCAGCGATGATCGTATTGAGCGCGTCTTCCTGAAGCGCCTTGCCCAACTTGCGCTCAAGCACAGCGATGGGCGCCTTCCCCTTGCGAAAGCCCTTTACATGCAAATCCTTTGCAAAACCATTGACAATCTTGTTGTACTTGGCGCGCAAATCCTCATTGTTGTAGGTAAAAGTCAACCTTACCGCCGAATTATCCAGATGTGTGATTTCCTGTGTTACAGCCACAATACCCTCTTAATAACTTGTTAAAATAGAGCGGGAAACGGGAGTCGGACCCGCGACATCCACCTTGGCAAGGTGGCGCTCTACCACTGAGCTATTCCCGCAAAACTTACTAAAATTTATACAGAATTGTGAAAAAACTGTCAAGGCAGGCCGCCTGAAGTTTGCAGGTTAAAAATCACCTGCAAGACGATTTTTGGATATTTCATGTGCGAAGCGCAGCAAACACCCGCGCAAGCGCCGCAGGCGCCTGCGCGTTTAGCCGATCACCGCCCTGATGCGGCGGACGCCGGATGACGATGACTGCTCCTTCTGTATTTTGAAGCTGCCTATCACGCCGGTACGCTCAACGTGCGGCCCGCCGCAGACTTCAAGGGAAAAAACGCCGCCTGACGCCTCGTCCCCTATCGTGTACACCTTTACCTGCGCCTCGTACTTCTCACCGAACAGGGCCATAGCCCCCGCCGCCTTCGCGTCCTCAAGGTTCATCACAGTCATGCTGACCGGCAGGTCGCGCCTTATCTGCTCGTTCACGATCGCCTCAACCCGCGAAATCTCGTCCTCCGTCATCGGCGCGGGGTGAGAAAAGTCAAACCTCATCCGTTCTGCCGTGATGTTCGAACCTTTCTGCATGATATGCGTACCAAGCACGATCCGCAACGCCTGCTGCAACAGGTGGGTGGCGGTGTGGTACTTTGTCGTTATCTCACTGTGATCCACCAGGCCGCCCTTAAAAACCTGATCCCCGCCGGCCCGCGAAAGCTCCTGGTGCTTCCTGAACGCCTCGTCAAACTCCTCCCGGTTCACGGACAGGCCGGATTCCCGCGCCAACTCCTCCGTCAACTCTATCGGAAAGCCGTAAGTATCGTACAGTTTGAACGCGAGCCGTCCCGACATCACTTTTTTCGGGTCTTTCAGTAGGTTGGGCAGCAGTTTTTCAAACTCCCGCTCACCCTTTTGCAGGGTTTCGCTGAAACGATCCTCCTCCTTGTTCAACTCTTCCATGATGAAGGCCCGGTTTTCGAGCAATTCGGGGTAGGGAGATGAGAATTCCGCCACCACAACGTCAGCTATGCCGGCAAGAAAGTGGTCGCCTCCCCCAAGTTTCCTTGCGTGACGGACGGCCCGCCTTATCAGGCGGCGCAAAACATAGCCCGCGCCTACGTTGGACGGGGTTACCGCCTTGGGATCGCCCAGAATAAATGTGGAAGACCGCGTATGGTCGGCGATTATACGCACCGACCGGTCGCGATCATCGTCCGAGCGGTACTCGTAACCGGTCGCCTTCTCTATCGCGGCGATTATCGGGGTAAAAATTTCGGTGTCGTATACGGATTTCTTGCCTGTAAGTATCGTTACCGTGCGCTCCACGCCCATGCCTGTATCGACGCACTTGCGGGCAAGGGGAATGTAGTTGCCGTCTGAGTCCTTGTTGAACTGCATGAACACGTCGTTCCAAATCTCAAGCCACTTGCCGCAGCCGCAGCCGGGCGCGCAGTCTGGCCCGCAGGGCGCCTGCCCCATATCGATGAACATTTCCGAGTCGGGCCCGCAGGGGCCGGTCGTACCGGCAGGCCCCCACCAGTTATCCGAGCGCGGCCTGTAGCTGATCCTGTCCTCGCTGAAGCCGAGCGCGCGCCACACCTCGGCGGACTCGTCATCGGGCGGGATTACAGCCGAATCGTTTGTCTCGCCGGCAAATACGGTAACGCCCAGAAGCTCATGCGGTATGCCGAGCCATTCCGGCGAGGTGAGGAACTCATAGCTCATCCGGATCGCGCCGTCCTTGAAGTAGTCCCCCAGCGACCAGTTGCCCAGCATCTCAAAGAAGGTGAGATGGCTGAAATCGCCGACAGAATCGATGTCGCCTGTCCGTATGCATTTCTGCACGTTTACAAGCCGCTTACCGGCGGGATGCTCCTCGCCGAGCAGGTAGGGCACGAGCGGATGCATACCCGCCGTTGTAAACAGAACCGTGGGGTCATTCTCCGGCAGCAACGATTTTCCCTGTATCTGCGCGTGCCCCTTAGACTTGAAAAAGTCCATGTACTTTTGACGTAACTCGTTTGCGTTCATAGCAAAATATGGTACAACAATTTTATTCTGTTGTTAAGCCCTCGCATTGCGCCATAATTTTTCTAAGTGAAAAGAGGGGTGTGCGTCAAAATAAAAATCTAGCCCAAATTATACTGGTTCTACCAAGAAACAAGGAGAACCGCATGGGGTTAGACATGAAAGACAAGAAAAAGGTCTGCGGGGAGATTGCCCCGCGATACCAAAAGGCAAGCAAAAAGGGCAGGGGAAAACTCCTGGACGAGTACACGGTGACACTCGGCTATAACCGGGACTATCTGGCCCATATCCTGTCAAACTGGGGTAAAACCCTGTATGTCAGCGCGGCAAAGAAGCAATCCAGGGGGAAGGGGACAGTGGATTGCTTCACACCTGGGCCCTGCCGCAATGACGGGTTGACGAAAATAAAACCCCTTTACTACAATAAAAACCGGGTACCTTATACCGTACTTTTTTAGGAGGCTCATAATGAATAGTACCTTGGACATTATCAAAAAAAGGCGGAGCGTCCGCAGCTTTAAGCGGGAACAAATCGCCGATTCGGAGATTGCAGCCATTGTAGAAGCCGGTACTTATGCGCCATCCGGCAGGGGGGATCAGTCGTGGCATTTTACCGTTGTGCAAAACACCGGACTGTTGAATATTGGATCATGCTGGATTAGCGGGCTTGACCTGCTTGCGGCCGGCGAGGGCGGCTCTCCGGCCATCAAAAAACTAAATATCCCTGGTTATAAACCGTACTTTTCGGTGGCTTTAGGTTTCAAAAAAAACGAAAACCCGGAAGCTGCGCCGCGAAAGGAAAATAATATAAATTTTGTAAGGTAGAATACCTTTTTGCTCCCCCTTAATTGCTTCTTGCTTTTAGAGGCATTTTCTTTTACAGGCGTTTGCGTTACGATAAAACAGGTTTTAGGTAGAGGATTACAGTGAATTTTGAAGCGGAATTGGAAAAGTTGCTGGCCAGGGAACAGGGGCCCCTGCCCCGGTACGAATTGGTAGAAGTTTTGGCGGAGAGCCGTACCTTACTGGAAGCCCTGAATAAGAGACAGGCAGATCTGTCTTTGCAGGTGGAAGAGATCTATGATCTCGCGAAGGAGGCGGACGCGCGGGAACTCCGGGAAGCCCTTAACGCTGAGAAGGAACGCCTCCGGCAGGTGTTAGGAGTAGCGCTTGGCTTAAGCGATATGCTGGAACATTTCTGCGTCTATGCCGGACGGAGCGGCAGCGCGGAACTGGAGTACCAGGGCAGCCTTTTATGGCAAAATTCGCGGCTCCTGCTGGAAACTTGTGGAATCGCCCGGTTAGGGGAGGCCGGCGAGAGTCTGAATCCGGCCCTGCATACGGTACAGTCCGCCCTTGCCTCGGAACTGCCCAAAGAACAGATTATCCAGGTGCTTCAAAGCGGGTACGCATATTTTGGAAGGCTGGTACGCAAGGCAGTTGTAGTTGTGAGCAAGGGGGAACCGGATTCAGAAAGGAAAAATGCGGAGCCTAAAGCAAGGAAAGGGTTGGAAGACGAAGGCATAGAACCGGAAGATACGAAAGACGAAGGCATAGAACCGGAATATACGGAATACCGGGAAGACGAAGGCATGGAACCGGAAGATACGGAATACCCGGAAGACGAAAGCATGGAACCGGAAGATACGGAATACCGGGAAGACGAAGGCATAGAACCGCATGATACGGAATACCGGGAAGACGAAGGCATAGAACCGGAAGATACGGAATACCGGGAAGACGAAAGCATGGAACCGGAAGATACGGAATACCGGGAAGACGAAGGCATGGAACCGGAAGATACGGAATATTCGGAAGACGAAGGCATAGAACCGGAAGATACGGAATACCCGGAAGACGAAGGCATGGAACCGGAAGATACGGAATACCGGGAAGACGAAAGCATAGAACCGGAAGATACGGAATATTCGGAAGACGAAAGCATAGAACCGGAAGATACGGAATATTCGGAAGACGAAAGCATGGAACCGGAAGATACGGAATATTCGGAAGACGAAAGCATGGAACCGGAAGATACGGAATACCCGGAAGACGAAGGCATAGAACCGGAAGATACGGAATACCCGGAAGACGAAGGCATGGAACCGCATGATACGGAAGGCATGGAGGATGAAAATATAAAAATGGAAAATACGGAAAAAAATACAGAAAAGGAGTATACAGAAAATGAGTAGAATTGTCGGCATCGATCTGGGAACATCCACATCGGAAATAGCGTGCATTGTTGACGGCGCGCCAAGGGTTATCCCCAATACCTTGGGAAAACTTATTACCCCTTCGGTGGTGCATATACGGGAGGACGGTGAGGCTCTGGTGGGCGAGGAGGCCGCAGAGTACCTCTTTACCCGCCCGGAATGTACCTTTATGGAGATCAAGCGGCTTACAGGGAGCGGTGAGGTGCTGCACGCCCACGGAAAGGAGTATACGCCCGAAGATATGCAAGCCTTGTTGCTGCGCTACCTTGTGGGCTGTGCGGAAACATACCTGAAAGAAAAAATAGACAGGGCGGTCATCACCGTGCCGGCCTATTTTACCGACGTGCAGCGCCGGGCCACTACCAGGGCGGGGGAACTTGCCGGCCTTTCTGTAGAGCGGATCATCAACGAACCTACCGCCGCGGCCCTTGATTACGGCCTTGTCAACCTTAAAGAATGTAAGAACGTGCTGATCTACGACCTGGGGGGCGGCACACTGGATGTTACGGTACTCGAACTGTTTGAAGGTGTCCTGGACGTAAAGGCCAGCAGCGGCAACAACCATCTGGGGGGCAAGGATTTTGACGAGATCATCATGCGGAATCTGGCGGACACTACCGGGGATGAACGCGCCGCGATGCGTCTAAAAAAAGCGGCCGAGGATTGTAAAATCGCGCTTAGCGTCCGGGATTCCTACAAAGTGTCCCTGCCCTTCCTAACCACCGCACGGGACGGAAAACCGGTTTCCCTGGAAAAAAACATAACCAGGCCGAAATTTGAGGAATGGGTCGCCGAAAAGGTTGCGTCCACCAAGGAGCCAATTATGGCCGCCCTTGCTGACTCCGGCCTTTCCGCCGGTGATTTGAGCATCGTTCTCCTTGTAGGCGGGTCCACCCGCATACCCTGCGTCAGAAGGCTGGTGGAAGAAACCCTGTCGATCGAAGCCCATTCGCTTATGGACCCTGATTTGACGGTTGTCCGTGGCGCCGCGATACAGGCCGGCATCCTTGACGGCATTTTTACCGCCGCGGATCTGGTCATTACCGATGTTTGCCCCTATACGCTGGGGGTAGAGGTGCTTCATCATAGTTTATTCGAAGAGAAACTGCTGTTCGATCCCCTTATTCCACGGAATACCACCATTCCTGTCGAGAAGTCGAAGCTTTATTGCCCGGCAGAGGATTTCCAAACTGCCGTGAATCTCAGGGTGTATCAGGGGGATTCTTCCAACCCGGAAGACAACGAATACCTGGGCGAGGTGCTGCTTACTGGAATTCCACCGGCCTACCGGGGGAATAGGGAGTCGGTAGAAGTAACCTTTGCCTATGACGTAAACGGCATTTTACAGGTAAAAGCCTGCGTTGTGTCCACAGGGCGGCAGGTTTCCACGGAAATCAGTACCACCGGGGTAAAACCGAAACCGCAGATTGATTTGACCCGGTGGGAAAGAGCTGAAGGGGCAAAACGCTTCCGTCCGGCTATACGTAAGGCGGAAAAACTGATTGCCGATGAGGGTGACAAAGGCGGCGATCTTGAAATCCTGGTGAAGCAGATAAAGGAAGCGTTGCTACTGAACAAGGATGAACAGGCGGAGAAACTGCGGAATAAACTGCTGGAATTGATGGACATCCTGAAATGATACAGGAAATCAGCTTTCAAACCTTAAGCCGGACTCTTGGCGCGCGGTACTACCGGCTGGCCCTCGGCGCCGCCGTGGTGCGGGATTTGAGACACGCCGTACTGTACGCAAGATACGCCGTCCTGCTGGATCAGGAAAACATGTACGCGGTAAAACTGCTGCGGCTTTGCTGCGACGAGTTGGGGGAGGACGGCGGTACCGATGGTTTTCCAGGATATACTGACCACAGCCTTGAAAAGGTCAGAGCCCTTGCGGCGGAGAAAAAGTGGCGGGAAGCGGCCATGTCCGCCCACGCCCTCCCACATCAAAGTGTGCGTGTCTTGAACATTCAGGGCTGCCTTTGGGCGCTGGATAAGGATTACGCCAAAGGCGCGGATTGTTTCGCGCTGGCTTTGAACAAGGACCGTTTCAGCCGGCTTGCGGCGGAGGGTCTTGCGGAACTTAGCTCTAAACGTAAAAGTTTTTGGAATATTTTGCGGGGAATTCTATGAATAGCCTTTATGAACTGTTGGGGGTAGAAAAAACAGCGGATCAGACGCAGATAAAGCGCGGCTACTTCAACCAGGTGCGTAAGTATCCACCCGACCAGTTTCCGGAAGAGTTTAAGGCGTTGCGGACCGCCTACGAGACGCTGTCCGACAAAGAGAAACGGGCCGAATACGACAGAATCGGCGCCATGCCGGAAGTGGTTGCAAGCGTTTTCCGGAATGCCCAACGGGCCAATGAATTGGGTATGCATAAAGCAGCATCGGATATGTACAGCCAGATACTGATGCATCACCCCAAGTTAACCAAGGTAAAGGAAGAATACGCCTGGTCGCTGATGGCCGAGGGCAAGAGCGGTAAAGCGACGGAAGTCTGGGAATCCCTCTGTAACCAGGAACCGGATAACCAGGAGTATGTCATGGGACTGGCCCGGTCATACTCAGAACGCGGCTGGCGAAAGAAGGCCATCGCCCAATTCCGGCGGGCGCTGGAGATCGACAGCAGCAACGTGAACTGCTGGTGCGAACTGATTCAGAAGCTGGCCTATGATGGTGAAATAGAAGATGCGCGCGCGGCCAGCCGGGAAGCGCTGGAAACGCTTGGGGAAAACTGTGAATACATACCGCTGTATATCCATGCGTTCCTGATGTCAACTGCGGAGGATGACAAGAGTTCCGTTGAAGGGTATTTACAGAAAGTCATTGCGCTGATACGAGCCGGTAAAGCAACGAAAAAAATGGACATTGACGGCGCCGTCATTGAGATGCTGAACGCCGTCATTGAGACCCGCAGTTTGGACTTTTTTCCCTATATTAAGGAAATCGCATATCTCCTACCCGGCAAAGACAAAAAATTCATTGAATTCCTTGAAGAAGTAACCCTTGTCTACACAATAGAATCGCTGACTAAAAATGGTTTTTCCGATCTACTCCACGATCTGTTTGTGGGATTTCTGGGTAAATTTGATTCCGATTACGACAAACAGCAGCGGCTTGTTATGGAATGGATCATCCTTTCGGAACGTAAGGTCTACATCCCCCAGCTTGCGCGTCTGAAAAAAGAATTCCCCGATCTGTACGCCCTGCACAGAAACTTTTTTGACGAAGCGATGCGCACCCATAATCCGGAAAAAATGATGAGGGAACGTGACAAACAACTGAATAAATTAGATGGGTCAAAACACAGTTTTGAGGATGAAGAAAAACCTGAGCCGATACGCAGGGCCGCTCCCAAGGTTGGACGCAACGATCCCTGTCCGTGCGGCTCAGGGAAAAAATACAAAAAGTGCTGCGGCGCCTAGCACAGGCGGATTTGCCGGCGTTAATACTACCTGCCTTTGATAACACGCTATCACGGCTTTCATCTGCTTTCAGCGCCTTCGCCCATCACTGGTCAGTCACGGGACCTGGCAGATGACTCTTTCCGGAAATAGTGTTATACTGAAACAAATATGATAATTCACAGCATCCTCAAGCGTGGTTTTTGGGCTTCCATGCTCAAAATAGTGCTGCGGCCAATCAAACGTACCTGTATAGATACCGTGAAATCCATTCTTTACAACTTTTTTTACCTACAGTACAGGGGTGCGATGTTTCGCAAACGGGTAAAGGTCTCATGGGTAGACCACCCGCTGGACGAGGAGATACCGTTCACGCCGTCGTGGATAAACGTTTACATGGATTTTTCGCCGTTTTGGGTGCGTACACAGGGGTTCCTGACCGATACCTTCGGCAAAGCGGCGGACCCGCACATTGAGGGCTTTATCCGCGGCATAGGGGAACTGTACAGGCAGGCCGCCGTCGTATATAAACGCAACTTTTCGACCACCCGCCGCCCCTTCTACCTGGGGAAACCGGGTTTTTTCTCTATACACATAATGGATCCCCACCTGATGTGCATCCCGTCCCTGCACGTGATGGTTGTGGTGCTGACGTACAGAAAAACACGGCAGATTCTCCGCGCTCTGAGCGTAGAAAAGGAGTACGGCGACGAGTTGGAAAGTGTCCGCCGGCGCGCGATCGACATCACCGAATCGATACTCTACATCAAGCAGCACAGCATAAACTGCATCGCGGCGGGGCTTTACGCGATGACCTGCTTTGACGAACAGTTGTTTCCGGCAAGCGAAGCGCACGATTTTGTAGACGGGCTTTTCGTGAACGACGGGCCTGTTTCCGCCCTGTCCCGCGCCGCGATAAAGAACCATATCCTGACTCTGTACCAGAGCTTTCTTGACGCAAGGCCGGAACAAGGAAACTGGGAACAGCCCCTGCTCGATTTTTTGGAGCTCTCAGGCTGCGGGGATAGTCCCTAGCGCCGGTACGAGGAGCCCAGATCGAGTTGATTCCGGTACTTCGAGACGGTGCGGCGGGCCAGGTTGACGCCGCGTTTTGCAAGTAAAAAAACGATGTCTTGATCGGAAAGCCTCCGGCTCTCCTGCCGCCCGCTTTCCTCCTCTATCATCTCGCGGATCATTTCCTTGACGCCTTCCTGGGAGTACCGGGAACCTGAAGAACCGGCTCCGCTTATAGAGTTGCTGAAAAAGTAACGTATTTCAAAGATGCCCCATTCTGTCTGCATATACTTTCCGTTTGCCGCCCTTGAAACGGTTGTTTCATGGACATCAAGTTCGGCGGCAATGTCCCGCATGGTGAGCGGGGCAAGGTACTTGGGACCGTCAACAAAGAAAGCACGCTGGAATTCGAGTATCGCACGTGTTACTCGCAGCAGCGTATGGTTGCGCCGGTGTATGGACTGTATGAACCAGCGCGCTTCCTTTACATTTTCCCGGACAAAGTCCCGTTCTACGCCTTTTAACCCGTTTCCGGTCTTCAGGCGTGTCTGCTCCATGAAAAACGGTTGTATCCCAAGCACAGGAATTTCCTCGTCATTTAGTATAACAGAAAATTCTCCGTCCCTGCGTACCACCTGTATATCCGGGATCACAAACCGGGTCTTTACGATGCTGCCTGAATTCCACTGCCTGCCCGGAAAAGGCGACAGCGACTTTAGCTTTTCAAACAGTGTGCCAAGCTCGCCCGCGCTTATCCCAAGCCTGCGCGCAACCGCCTGAAATTTCCCGCGTTCAAGCTCAGGCAGGCATGGAATAAGCAGTTTTATCTTTTCGGAGGATGCGCCGTAGGTGAGATCGGCCTGTACGGCCAGGGACTCTTTGTAGTCCGAGGTGCAGCAGCCGTTTGGCTCCAGCATATGTACAAAGTTAAGCGCCCTTTCCAGCGTGGCCGCTGTTATGCCGTCCGCCTTGCTGAACAGGGTTTCCGGCGGTTCCAGGTTAAAACCATCGTTATCAATATTTTGTATCAGCCGCTCGCCTGTTTCACGCAGTTCATTGTCCCCCGTTTGCAGGCGCAGTTGCCACAACAGGTAATCCTGTAGTGTTTCCGTCGGGGACAGCACACCTTCAATAAACTGCCGCCGCTCGTCCGAGGCTGCATCGCCCCGCCCGTTCCGCACATAGCCTGAATCGGAAGTTGTCTCGAAGTAATCATATTCCTCGCGCCGCGGTTTGTACATCGTGTCTAGCGATAGCAGGGCCTTGTCCTCGAGTACTTCCAGCGCCGGATTCTTTTCCAGCTCTTCCTCTATCCTGTCCCGCAGATCGGCAACCGGCAGTTCCATCAGTTTGACAGATAGGATGAGCTGGGGACTCATCCGCAGGGAAAGACGCTGTTCCTGTGATAAACCGGTACGTTGAATTTGCCGCATGAATTATATTAACGCTCGTGTACAACCTGCACACGGCCTGTTTTGCGGCGAAGAAGACTCGAACTTCCATTCCTCTCGGAACCAGCACCTCAAGCTGGCGTGTCTACCAGTTCCACCATCGCCGCATTGTCTTACTATACCAAGCCATAAACGTATCTGTCAACAGGCAGGCAGGCCAGCCTGCACCGAACGTACGCCAGTGGCTGAGGAATCGTCCTTGCCATTCTCTGAGCGTGAAAGAGGGCGGCAACTCACTATTAACTCTTAACCTCCACTGCCTCCACCCGGAAGAGCGGAACGCCTCCCAGTCGCGGGGCTAAGCCTCCGCACCTGAGTGATCCAAGCCTCCGCAACTGGGTGATCCAAACCTCAGCACACTCGTGCGAGATTGTGTATCGGGAAGTCGTGATAATCTGACAGGAAATTGTAATTCCGATGGAGAAAATTCGGTTCGGCGGGATTGATGACGACCATAACTGGCGGCCTTGCCGGGGGGGGGGGGGGGTCTTGAGCGCTCAACGGCGCCAGAGGAAGGGTCAGGGCCGCCGCCAGTCCGAAAGTCGGCACGACTTTCGTCCCCACGAATTTCCCTGTCGCGGCGAGAACTTTTTTTACGTTATTTTTGTTGATTTGTTTCATTTTTTACCTCCTATAGGCTGTAGAAACATCGGGAGCGGATCTGCACCCCATTATGCAAAAGCCGCATAGCGGATTTCGCATAACATTCTCTGTATATGACATTCTCGCGGTTGCGATAAAGGAAACCGCAGGTTCCTGGCAGCCGCTTTCAGCCCTATATCAATAAGCTATATTTCGATATTATACCCGCCCCGGACTTTTGTCAAACACCCGCCTCGATCGCATAGTGTTTACCTGCCCCCCCCCCCCCCACCCCCCTACCATACTCATCAACAACAAGCCGTCATTGCGAGCGAAGCGAAGCAATCCACTGTGCGAGGCGACCCGCCTGGATTGCTTCGTACCCTACGGATACTCACAAGCCGCCGCCGCCGCTGCCCCCCCCCCCCCCCCCACAGCCTCCGCACGCGGCTATAGTGTCGACGATTGAATAACCCGCACTGATACGCTATACTGCTTTCAGTGAGGTAACCATGACTATACATCTGGACGAACAGGAAGACCTAATTGATATATGCCTGGACAACGTGTTCAAGGCGGTTTTCACAAAAGACACCCCTGAATCACTCGGCGCTTTGGCAAAGCTGCTTTC
>JAIRMP010000058.1 GCA_031258615.1 Spirochaetaceae bacterium
ATCACGGACAAGGTGTATATAGGGCAGAAGGATGTCCGGCAGATTCAGCTTGCCAAGAGCGCGATAAGGTGCGGCATAGAACTTTTGCTTGCCCGCTTCGGAAACAACGCAGCCGATGTTGACAGGGTCATCATAGCGGGCTCCTTCGGCTACCACCTAAACGAGAGAAGCCTTATCAACATAGGGCTGCTGCCTCCACAGTTTGCCGGCAAGGTGTCGTTTGCCGGGAACACCTCCCTTGGGGGCGCCGCCGCCCTGCTCGTAAGCGCGCCGCTCCGTGAACGCATCAAAGAGACCGCCGCAAAAGTAGAAAAGGTTGAGCTGGCGATGGACACCGGTTTTGAACAAGCTTTCATCGAGTATATGAGTTTTTAAATCCCTTTTTTATCTCCGGCGCTACAGCCCACATTCTTCCAGCATTTTTTTGTCGTTGATGATGTCGCTGGCAGGGCCGTCCGCGCGGAGGCGGCCCTTGTGAAGGAGCAGGCAGCGCCCGCACAGGTTTCGCGCCAGTTCGAGGTCGTGCGTCGTGATGAGGTAGGCTTCCGTCAATGTTTCAAGGAGGGCGATCAGGCGGCGGCGGGCGCGGGGGTCAAGGTAGGCGGAAGGCTCGTCCATCAGCAGCAGGCCCGGCTCCATGATCAGCACGCTTGCCAGCGCCGCCAGCCTCTTCTCGCCGCCGGACAGTTTATGCGACATCCTGTCTTTTATATGAAGTATTCCCAGCTTTTCAAGGATTCTTTCAGCCCTTTGCGCTATGCTTTCCGCTTCCGCCGGGGAGGCCGCATAGTTTTGCGGCCCGAATACCACATCGTCGTACACGGTCGGCATAAAAAGCTGATCGTCCGGGTCCTGAAACAGGAGGCCCAGCCTGCGCCGCGCGAAAGGGAGGCTTTTTTTCTCCAGAAGTACCCCGTCAACCTCAATACTGCCTGAATGAGCCTCCAGAATTCCCAGCAGCGCGAGCAGCAGCGTCGACTTTCCCGCCCCGTTCGCCCCCAACAGAGCGACCCTCTCCCCCTCATCTATGGAAAATGACACATCTTCCAGTACGTGCCCTTCCGTACCGCCGGGGTACGCCACCGAAAGGCCGGAAACCTTCAGCAGCATGAGGTATCCCCCGTCACAGCTTGATCCCCCGGCCTATAAACAAGCTCACGTTAAAAAAGCGCATAAAGACGAGGAGCGCCGCCAGGATGACGAGGAATACCAGATCGTAGCGGCGCAGCGGACGGCTTTTCCCCGGATGGTAGCGGCCCGCAAAGCCGCGGCATTTCATCGCGCTGTACACCCGCTCGGCGCGGTCAAAGCTGCGAAGCAAAAGCTGCCCCAAAAAACTCCCCATGTCCTTCATCCTGATCGCCTTTGCCACGCCTGAGCGCAGTATGTAGGCCGTCCACATGCGCTGCGCCTCGTCCACCAGCACACCGATGTACCGGTACGTCAACGAAAGCTGGAGACCGGCCACGCCAACCAGCCGCCTGCTTGTCAGCAGCGCGCATATATCGGTGAACGGCGTGGTCGCTATCAGTATCAGCACGGCAAACACGCATAGCAGGGTTTTGAGCATTATAGAGGCGAACGACAGGAGACCTTCGCTTACGGCAAGGGCGCCCAGGTGAAAGGCGGTCTCCCGCATGAAAAACAGGTTGCTTGCCCCGCCGAACAACGCAAACGGGAGCGCAACGACAAGACGGGCAAGCAGCGGGCGGTACGGTGTACCGGAAAGGGACATCATGCAGGCGGGGTACAGCAGGAACGGCACGAGGCCGCTTAGGTTTTTTGACGGGAATGATATGGTGAGCGCCAAAAAGAGCAGCGTCGCCGTTACCTTGACGCCTGTGTTGAGGCGGTGTACGGGCGAATCGCCGCGGCTTAGGCGTTCCAGGTGATCGATGCCGGCGGCGGCGCTATGAAACCGGGACATTGTTTCAGCGTAACAAATCTCCACCCTTTATCAAACCCCGTAGCAAACCCCTATCTATTCGTCAGTACCAGTAGTAGGGCGATGTCGGACTGGCGGATGCCGGGGATGCGCGCGGCCTGACCCACAGTGAGTGGGCGTACCTGGCGCAGCTTTTCCCTCGATTCGGCGGAAAGCCCTTTTAGGGCGTCGTAGTCGAAGGCCGGATCGATCCTTACGGCGTCCATTTTGGCGGTGCGGGCGCTGAAACGCAGTTCCTTTTCGATGTACCCCGCGTACTTTATGTCCAGAACAGCCCGTTCCAGCCAGCCCACAGGGAACTTTTCAAGCTCCGGCACGAAACAGAGAATGTCCTGGAGACCCACGCCCGGATGTTTCAGCGCGTTTTCAACACTTTCGCCCGTGTTTGAGCGCCTGGCGGCAAGCAACGTCCGCGCCGCCTCCAGCGCCTCCAGCTTCCGCGTGAAGCGCTCCCAACGCTCCTCGCTGAGAAGGCCGAGGGCGCGGGCCTTTGGGGAGAGGCGGCTGTCCGCCGTGTCGTGCCGCAGCACGAGGCGGTGTTCGGCGCGGCTCGTGAACATACGGTACGGCTCCTTCGTGCCGAGCGTGGTGAGGTCATCGATCAGCACGCCTATGTACGCCTCTGCCCGTCCCAGCACAAGCGGGACCCCGCCCCGGAGCTTCTGCGCCGCGTTAATCCCGGCCACGATGCCCTGGGCGGCGGCCTCCTCGTAACCGGAGCTGCCGTTGGTCTGCCCGGCGGAAAAGAAACCTGAGAGCCGCTTCGATTCCAGCGTAGGGTAGAGGTCGAGCGGGTCCAGGAAGTCGTACTCGACGGCGTAGGCCGGACGGACGATACGCGCCTGTTCCAGGCCGCGTATCGTGCGGATATACTCCAACTGCACGTCCTCCGGCATTGAGCTTGAAAGCCCGTTCAGGTACATCTCGTTCGTGTACTCGCCCTCAGGCTCTATGAACAGGTGGTGGCTGTCGCGGTCGGGGAAGCGCATCACCTTGTCCTCTATTGACGGACAGTAACGGGGCCCCCTGCCGCTTATCTTGCCGCTGTAGAGCGGGGATCGGTGTATGCTGTCCCGGATGATGCGGTGTGTTTCCGGGTTGGTAGCCGTGAGCCAGCAGGGGATGGACGGGCGGACGTACAGCCCGGCATCCCCGTCCGAATCGAACGAAAACGGGGACGGCCTCTCGCCGTCCTGACGTTCCAGGCGGGAAAAATCGATAGAATCGGAAGCGATACGGGCCGGCGTACCCGTTTTGAGCCTGCCCAGCGGGAAACCGCGCCGCCTGAGCGCGCTTCCAAGCCCTATGGCGGCGGCCTCCCCCAGCCTCCCCTCCCCGGCGTCGTACTCCCCTATAAAGATTCGGCCCTCAAGGAAGGTGCCGGCGGCAAGAATCACCGTCTTTGCCGAAATTTCGTGCCCTCGTGCGGTAACGACGCCGCAAACCGCGCCGCAAGATGCGCCGCCGGCCTCGTCAACAAGCAGATCGACAACGGTATCCATGAACAGCCGGAGCCCGCTCTGGCCTTCCACGGCGCGGCGGGCCTCCGCCTGGTAGACAGCCTTGTCCGCCTGGGCGCGGGGCGCCTGCACAGCCGGGCCGCGGGAGCGGTTTAGGACGCGGTACTGTATCATGCTTTTGTCGATCAGGCGGGCCATCTCGCCGCCCAGGGCGTCCACTTCGCGGACAAGGTTGCCTTTTGAGAGGCCGCCCACGGCGGGGTTACAGGAGAGGGCGCCGATTCTGTCGGGATTCTGGGTTATCTGGAGGACGGAGCAGCCTAACCTTGCCGCCGCGAGCGCCGCCTCTATACCGGCGTGCCCGCCGCCTATAACGACGCAGTCGTAGTCCATCAGTTTTTGGTTTTTGCTGGTTTTGCGGACAACTTTACAAATGCTTTGAGTTTTTTAAACGTTTCTTCGGAAATGACGTGTTCCATCCTGCAAGCGTCTTTTTCGGCGGTTTCTTCGCAGACACCCAGATTTTTCTCCAGGAAGGCTTTGATAAGAACGTGCCGCTCGCGTATCTCGCCGGCAAGTTCCCGCCCCTTATCGGTGAGCGACACGCTGCCGTAACGCTCATGCTTGATAAGGTCTTTTTCTTCAAGCAGCCTGAGCCCGGTAAGCACGGATGGCTTGGAAAAGCCGAGCCGCTTCGCTATATCGGTAACGCGAACGCGCCCTTCGTCCGAGAGAAAGCTAACCATTTCAAGATAATCTTCTTGTGACTGTGTCATTGTCTTAAAAGCAACCCCATTTCAAAACCTTAAAAGCTATGAACAATATCAATATGAAAAATACTACCATGATGCCGGTGCTGATATGGGGTACTTTGAGAATTTCCACCGCTTTTGCGGCGAGGGTGCCCTTTCCCGCCCCCGGGGGGCCTAAAAATATCAAGTTCATACATCAAGTATAGCACTCTATTTGCGATTTGAAAAGTATTATGGGGGAAACGGCATGGGTCAGCGCATTATAAACCCCCTCAAGAAAAGGAGAAAAAAGCCGACCGGGAAGGGATGGAGGGGAATAATGGACATACAAACCGAACTTGCCTAGATCCCGGACCCCCGGATCGACCGGTGCAAAAAGCACAACCTGGTGGATATCTTGTTGCTCTGCCTTGTCGCCATGGTCTGCGGCATGGAAAATGTGGAAGATATTCTCTTTTTCGGTGAAACTTACGAGGACTGGTTACGGAAGTACCGGGCCCTGCCCAATTGCATCCCAGCGCCGATACCGTTTTGCGGGTGTTAGGCCGGATAGACCGCCGGAGGTTCGAGGAATATTTTCGCTCCTGGACCTGCGGGTATTTTCGGGAGCGGGTCAGTGCGGGTTCGATTATCGCAGTGGATGGGAAAACCGTACGGGGGAGCGCCGGCGAGGAACGGAACGCCATTTATATCGTGAGCACCTAGGCGGACCAGATGGGGCTGGTATTGGGACAGGTCCAGACTGAAGAGAAATCGAGCGAAATCACCGCGATACCGGCCCTGCTTAAGGCATTGGATATTTCCGGCTGTATCGTGACGATTGCCGCGGCGGACTAAAGTCCGAGGGGTGTTCTTTTCCCCAGCATACGGAAATAACGAAGGATCATGGGAGGATAGAGAAGCGGGAAGCGTGGTTATCTACTGATTTATCCTGGTTTGCCGGACTTGCGGCTTGGGCGGGGCTTAAAACAAAAGTTGTCCCTTAACCGGAAACGGCTCTACGCCTCCTACAAACCCGGTTTTCTGCTTAAAATCCTGTTCAATTTATAATGCGGTTGCCCTGCCCTAAGGCTAGGGAACCCGTGACAGGCGCCGGACCAGGGCGGGGAGCTCCATGGGACTCCCGATCCCGCCTTATTTCCCGGGGCTAGTCCTTCCAGGGGAAGATAAAACTTTTAAATGACCGGGAACCGGTTTTTTCCCGTTCCTCGATCAAAAGACTTTCCCAGGGAATTTTACGCCGGTCCGCATCGGGATTTTCTTCCAGCCAGTCATATTTCAAGAGCCGTAAGCGCAGGGCCTCGTCCAAAAAAAGAAGAATCCCCGCGGGGCCGGGGATGAGGAAGGCCAACAATACCGAGAGGGCCAAGAGCGCCAGGTTATGAAAAAACGCAAAAATGCACAGCCCCGGATTATCAAAAAAAATAATAAAACTTTTTTTGATAATCTTCGTCAGTTTAGTATCCAG